>DKME01000010.1 GCA_002469525.1 Actinobacteria bacterium UBA7422 | reverse complement strand
GAGCCAACACCGGTGCACCCCAGGAGTTCAAGGCATTCGCGCTGGGTGGCAAGGCCGGTTCCACCACCGAAGGTCGCGAGGATGAGGGATGGCAGTGTGATTGACCAGTAGTAGTCGCCGTTGTCCAAGATTTGGCTGTACAGCAGACCGCTGTGCGATTCGGCGACATTTGCCACGTCTTGCCCGGTTGCAATGAACAGTGCGGTGAGACCATTGGCCGCGTGTGCTCCGTTATTTGCTGAGCCTGCCATGAAGGCGCCGGCCTGGGAGATCTGTCGGGCTTTGAACAAGGCTTTGGGTGATACGCCAACGAGCCGCTGCAACGTCTCCGCGGTTGTTGTTACTTCGGCGACAACGCGCTTGCCGCGGCTCAAAAGTGTATTGATCTGGGAATGTTTCTTGTCGGTATCAATGTTGCCGGACAGGATGAAGTCACAAGCGGAGGAGTAGTTCGCCTTGATCCACTGGCATGCTGCAAGAGTTGCTTTGCTGACCATGTTTTGCCCGGCGGCATCACCTGTTGAGTAGTCAAAACGGCAGTACAGATTTGGTCCGACTGTGAATTGCGTGATTCCTTCAAGCTTGCCAACACTCGTTGTGCTTTGCGCAACCTCGCGGATTTTCTCAAGTGACTGGTTTACCCAGGTACCAAAGTCACGTGCCTCACGAGCACTGGCGAACAGGAATGCGGGGGAGCGTTGCATGTGGTCCTGGGAAATGGTGACAGTTGCACCACCGGACTCGTGAATCACGCGCATGCCCCGGTTGTAGCTTGCGACGAGTGCGCCTTCGGTTGTGGCAAGTGGAACGTAGAACTCACCGGTGGCATGTTCGCCATTGACCAGCAGCGGGCCTGCGATACCGATTGGGACTTGGGCTGTTCCAATAAAGTTTTCGATATTGCCGCGGGTGCTTTCGGCTTCGAAACTAAATGAACCCACGTGATCTAGCGAAGAACCAACCTGCTCTCGCAGGAACTCACGACGAGTACTGGCAGCTTGGGCGGAGTGGTCGTTCTCCCGGTCACGCGGGATTGAGTTTCGAGTCATGTGAGATTTCTCCAAATGTGATCAAGTAGTGCGCTAGTGGAATCTTGAGCCTGCTCGGAGTAAGTGCCAAGTGCTGTAACGAGTGGTTCGTAGTCTGATTCGCTCACACCAATTGCAATCGCCATGCGCTCCAAGGTTTCTGGTGTGAGCTCAACGTGCGGTTGCACGCCCCAGGCATTACCCGCATGAAAAATCAGGAGTGCTTCGTCCACGCGTGAGTCGATTACTGCACTAGGGGCTTTGATAATAAAGTCTTCCTGCCAACGAACCCAAGGTCCTTGAGTTCCCAGGCCTGTGAAGTCAAGGGGAACAACGGCCTTGTAAACGAGAGGTTGTCGCTGCACTTCACCACCGAGGGCAACGGCAAGAACCTGAGCCCCAAAGCACAGCCCAACGTAATTGTTGCCAGCAGAAATCCAGTGACCAACCTTGTCAATTTCGCGCTGGGAGTTTTCGGTGATGTAACCGGTGGCAACCGAACTCAGGGAGCCCATGTTGATTAATAGGTCGGCGGCGGGGAATTTGAAGTTGTCGGTGAGTTCATCTCGGTAAATCCGTTGGACGTTGAAGTCGCGTGAGTCCAGCCAGTCCCCGACATAACCTAATTCGTGGGCGAGGTTTGCCTCGGAAAGGACAATGGCGGTTGGCACGTGCCGAGCATAGGTGGTGCGCGTAATGGCGGGCAGGTGAATCGTGGCAAATTAGACTACGGCCGTGACTCAAACACCGAACACCATCATGTTCAGCAGGCACGGAGAAAAGCCAAGTGAGAGCGGTACCCCTTTTGGGGTTGACCAACATGGGGAAAAGGACGACCACGCGCTCAGTGTTCGCGGTTGGCAGCGGGCCGGTGCTCTGGCCGGGTTGTTCCAAATGAACGCTAGTGCGAAGTACCCGGGGGTGGTCAAGCCCGGAGTGATATATGCGACCGCGCCGAGTTCGCAATCACACAGCACCCGCGAGTTCAACACTGCAGAACCACTAGCAATGGCGCTGGGGCTTGAGGTGAATACCGACTTCGAGCATGGACATGAACATAAACTCGCAAAACACGTCTTGGAGCAAAGTGAAAACGCGCTCGTGGTGTGGCATCACGGTGAAATTCCAGAGGCGTTGAGCTTTTTCACGATTTCAAATATTGCCGATGTACCGAAAGAGTGGCCGCAGGAGCGATTCGATCTGATTTGGGTACTGACGAAATCAAGTGAAGTGGACGATTACCTTTTTACGAGCGTGAACCAGCAGTTGCTATCGGGGGATTTGCCATCGTAAACCTATAGGTTGGTCACGTGAGTAGATTTGCAATCCACCGACCAAAACTCGCGTTACTTATTTGGCTGCTGGTAATAGTCGGGCTCGGTGTGTTTGCCACGAGTTTGGATTCCAAGTTCAACGACAGTTTCTCCCTGCCAGGAGCGCAGTCGACCAAGGCCCAGGACCTGCTGGAGAAACTGAACGCTGGTGAAAACAACGACGTCAGCATCAAAGTGATTTGGTCTCCCACGCAAGGGAAAGTCACCGACGAGGCCACAATAAAAGCTGTCGAACCGGTCTTGAAAGAAATCTCGAAACTCAACAAAGTGAAGTGTGTTAGCAACCCGTATGGAGATAACTTTGGAACCAAGTGTGCATCAAAGGTCAACGTGTCGGCTGAAAAAGCACTCATGCACACGATCCATAAAGAGCTGCGAAAAGTAACCGGACTCACCAACAAGGAAATCGATCAAGCCTCAAACATTCTCGCTCAAATCGCGCCGATCGCCGAAGCGAATGGCTCAGATCTTGCACAAGTTGCCAAGGCGCTCCCGGCTATTGCTCAACTCTCCCAACTGCCACCCGACGTAATTGCGGGCCTGCGCAGCGTCGATCAAGCAGTCGCAGGCGCCAGTACGGGACTCACCAAGAAGCAGTTGGAGGAAGTTGATCAAGCCCTTGGTGGTCTGCAGGAGTTTGCCAAGATTCCCAGTGATATCCGCGATGAATTGGCTAAGGCTGATCCGAAAGAACTCGCAGCGATTGCTAAAGCTCTGCCGAGCGCAGTGGGAGAACTCAATAAACTTGAAAAAGAATTCAACACCGAAGTCACCACACTGCAAGACGCCGCGAAAGCAACAGATGCTGCGCTGAGTCCAATAGGACCGAATGGTGAAGTCGCGTTTTCCACGGTCACATTTGACTCGGCAACGTTGACACCTGCGGAGGCCACTCGGATCACAAACACGATTGAGAGGGCAAACTCACCAGCACTGCAGGTGGGCGCAAGTGGCGCAATCCTTGAAGGAGCTGGAGCGGGAGGCGATAACAGCGAAGCAATCGGACTCCTTGCCGCGATAGTCATTCTCCTGATCGGTTTCGGTTCAGTCGTTGCTGCAGGACTCCCCATTTTTGTCGCAATGATCGGTCTTGTCGCAGGACAACTGCTGGTGCTCGTCGTGGCCAAGTTCACGACCGTGGCAAGTTTCGCGCCAACACTCGCAGCAATGATCGGACTCGGTGTGGGAATCGACTACGCACTGTTCATCACTAATCGTTACCGCCAAGGTTTGCAAGACGGACTCGCACCAAAAGAAGCGGCACTCAAGTCAGTCGGAACGGCCGGCCGCGCGGTTCTCTTCGCTGGCAGCACCGTGATTCTGGCCCTGCTGGGCATGTTTGTTCTGGGGATTCAGTTCTTCAATGGTCTCGCGATCGCGGCGGGTGCCGCGGTTCTCATGGTCATGATCTCCGCACTGTTCATGCTCCCCGCGCTACTGAGCTTGCTGGGAACAAAAGCTTTCAAGCTGCGCCTACCCTGGGGTAAAGACCCGGTCACTACCCCGGACAACCCCAAGCGCTGGCGCTCATTTGCGCACCTGATCCAACGAAAGCCACTTATCCCGTTGATCCTCAGCCTTGTCTTGGTGGGCGGGCTAGCTGTCCCAGCGCTCTCACTGCAGCTGGGTTTCCCCGACGACGGCAGTCAGGCCGAAGGCACACCGCTGCGAACCGGGTACGACCTACTCGCCGAGGGTTTTGGCCCGGGCGTGAGTGGCCCATTCTTTGTGGCGGTGGAAACCAAAAAAGAAAATGACTTCGAAGCGCTCAAGGAAACCATTCGCGCACTAAACAAGACAAAAGGTGTTGAGAGCACGTTACCGAGTATTGACATGTTGCCACTTGTTGAATTGAACAAGGACACATTTGGTTCTGGAGGAAAGATCACTTCGGTATTGGTGCAGCCAACGACTTCACCCCAGGACGAAGCAACAGGGACACTCCTTGAGCGAATCAGGTCAACAACCGCTCAAGAAATAAAGAAAAAAGACGGAACAGTAATTTTGGTTGGCGGAAGCCAAGCCGTCTCAACAGACTTTACCGATGTTCTGATAAAAGTCCTTCCACTGTTCCTATTGCTCGTTGTCGGCATGGGCTTCCTCGCATTGACTTTGCTGTTCCATTCATTCTTGATCCCGTTGACAGCAGCAATAACTAGTCTGCTGAGTTTTGGTGCGGCAATGGGTGTGACCGTCGCCGTATTCCAGTGGGGACTCGCGGATTCAATACTCGGGGTCAGCGGAACGGGTCCGATCTTGCCGTTCCTACCCGTCATGGTGTTTGCAATCCTTTTCGGACTTTCAATGGACTACCAAGTTTTCCTGGTCTCCCGCATGAAAGAGGAGTGGGAGCAATCCCAGGACAACCGCAAAGCAGTACTTGATGGGCTCGCGGGTAGCGGCAAGGTTGTGGTGATCGCGGCAACAATCATGACGTGTGTATTCCTGTCATTCGTTCCAACTCCGAACGACACGATCAAGCTTTTTGGGGTTGCCCTGGCAGCCTCGGTAATAATCGACGCATTCATCGTGCGACTCGTACTGGTCCCTTCGATTATGACCCTGTTTGGCAAGGCCAACTGGTGGCTGCCGAAATGGTTGGACAAGGCGCTACCAAAAATTACCCTCGAGTAAGTGTGTGCACCGGCGTGTCACGGTGCGTTCGAGGGCATGAACCCCGATACATTAAGAAAGACCCCTCAAAGTATGAGTTTGAGGGGTCTTTCATTTGGTTGGTGCGTCCACCATCTAGTTTCCCAGGGCCTTCGCGTACCTTGCTGTTCCGCGATGCTCGCCTGATGTTGCCACCAGACCGGCTTGTCTTCCAACCTCAGATTTATCTACTCTGCCGACCCCACCAGCATGTGGTGTCTCCGGATCTACCCCGGACCAGCTTTCGTTTCCTTACCTGACCTTCGCATTGCTGCTCAGTGGTCTATTTTTACACCCGAAGCAAATTGGCGCGCAAGCGTTTTCGGAAATTATTTTATTTATTTTTTCTGATTATGTATCACAGGTAACACGAGTAACACCAGTCGCTTTAGTCGCACAATGTACGCAATGATTCTGTCGATTGCAGCTGATTCGGTTCTTCATGACCGTCGACCGCTATGTAGGGCATGTGCTTTAGCGTGTGCTCCGACGATGTCATGATGCTGCGCAGTCCTGTGACTTCCTTGCTTTGATCACCGGCAAACTTCGCGGCATTTCGGTGGTCGACATTGAGCACATGCGGATGTGAACGTGGCCAGGAATCACGCATGCTCATGAGTTTCACGCTTATTTACCGGGTGCGAAAACGTGCACCTTTACTAGACTGAGGTAGTGAAAAAATGGAATCGAAACCTGTCCGTGTTACTCGCAACTACTCTGACAATCGCAACCGCAGGCGTGTTTAGCTCCGCTGCTGGTGCAAGTGACGTCGACCTCTCAAGTGGAGGGAACCCACCCGGCGGCTGGCCTGCATCCTCCGCAGAATTATATTCAATGTTTGGAGGCGCTGGGCTCGGAACCCCGCAGGGGACATTGGTTGCCGATTCAGGTTTCAGGCCGTACCCGCACGGTTTTCCGCTCCCCAACTGGGGAAGCCCTGAGAGTTTTATTGAAAACCAGCTTGTGTATGGAGTCCCCACTCGAATATCACTCGAGGAGTACCGTAAGGGCACCGTTACACCTCCGCAAACACTGAATGCATTGGCATTGCGCCGAACGTTGGGTGATGGTGTGTGCCGGAACTCAAAGGAAATTGATCCAGTCACAGGCAACTGCGATCTGATTCTCGGTGCGGAATTATTGGCTCAAACAATTGAAACCGGCAGTCTTGGCGGACACTGCTTCGGATTCGCTGCTGCTGCTGCTGCGCTTTACAACGGTCAGCTACCGGCAAATCAGGTTGGTGCTTCAGGTGTTGGCATTAACGCCATGAATCCAATGGCTAATCCGGCCGTGCAGACGATCACCAGGCTTTTTGGCACGCAGTATTTGAATTCAAACATTCTCGTTGAAGTGGCTAAAGGTCAATCACCCACTAAGCTGGTCGAGACGCTCATTGAAGAACTACCATCAGGCCAGGTGCCTTATGTCCTTGCCATCCTTGGGAAAATCGGCGGGCATGCAATCACTCCTTATGCCGTTTTAGATCGAGGCGACGGCATTTTTGACATTGCCGTCTATGACAACAATTTTCCCAATCAGGCGCGCGCGGTCACGATCGATACAAATACCAATGAGTACATATATACCTCGGCTACAGATCCAAATGCCTCGAGTTACACCTGGAAAACCACTGAAGGCGACACCATTGCACTGATACCAGTGCAAGAAACTTTGGACAAGCAACCATGCCCAGTGTGCCGGGGTAAGGATCAGGGAACGCTGGTTGCATTTAGTTCATTCGAGGCAGCCAATGCTGATGACTACAGCGTGAGACTTGTGGACATAAACGGCGATCCACTTTCTCGCGACAAATTTCGTCAATTGGGTTTGCTTAATCCCCCCACCGAGAAGCAAGAATCAGTTCCTTTGCTTGTGGTCAATCCCGGTGTCGAATTTGGAGTGGTGATCCAAACTCAAGACCTCTCGAAGCCACAACCTCTGGAAATCTATACATTGAGTAACGGTGCGTCGGAGTATCTCTTGATGGAAGAAATCCCAACAACCGGAGTTTTCGTGTTCGGTGTCGGCAAAAACAAGGCGCAATTTCAGTCGAGTGAACCCTCTTCTCCTCGTATGCAACAGCTCTATGACGGCTCCAAGACCAGTTACGACGTGAACGGGCATCCCCTTGCACTCCCGAAGAAGGCTTTTGCATACCAAGACTGGAATCGGGAAGAAAGCAAGGTGCGCTTCTGGAGCACTGCGAAGAAGAGCCTGCGCTGGAACGTGCAACTAACAGGAAGCACAACATCAAATACAGCCAGTTGGGTGGCGGTCGGAGTCAAGGTGCCAGCGGGAGCCACCGTCGAGGTGGACTACTCTCAGGCGACACGAACTGCTGCACCGGTCGCCACCGTTGTGAGCAAGAACGGCACTCGCACAAATGTAACAATGGAGGCCGTGACCCAGTCCCTCATTGATCGCGATCGCGATCAAATCTACGTCAGCCAAGGTCCAAGTTAGGCACGATGGTTATGCGGATAACTCCGCGTAACCATTCGTCATGTGTTCCCGACCAGCAGGCAGAGGCGGACGAATGAGTGCTAGCGATCGTGCGAGGGACGGAGGCACCAGGCGAATCATCGGCATATTAAGGCAAGTGGTTACTTACGTGTCAGGTTTCCCACCACGATCCGATAGTCATTAGATGGTTCCGCTGCAGGGGAGGCGGTAAGGGAGACCACAGGGGAGATCGAGTAATACACCCGCCAAGTATTTGCACCTGTTTGCACTGCGGTCGGGTCGAGCGAATTCACGCGGCTGGACGTGAGCGGCTTCGTCTCAACGTTCCAGGTGAGTCCGTCGGTGGACGTTGCAGCGTACAGTCGCTGAGGTGGTGCGCCAGGCCCGGTAGAAACGAGCGCGATCCAGTTACCTTCGGAAACTTGAATGATGTCGGAGTCAACGTAACCACCGGTGAATCGGTAGCCGGGGTCCTGAACGAATGTGGTGCCCGAAGCGTCTGTGGAAGTCGTACTCAGAATCACTTCGTCTGCGCTCCCACGGGATGCGCTCAATATAGAGCTTGGCACCTTACATCTTTTTAATGCCTTTTTGTCTTTTGCATTGGGCTTAGCACCATTGGAAAGTGCCGCCACTCGCTTCTTGCCCAGTTTTTTTCCAAGGCAGAGCATTTTTTTCTTGCTGACTACGGTCGGTTTCGATGCACCAGCGTCCTGTGATCCGCCCACCCAGTACAGGCGCACGCGGCCATCAGATAACACAACCGAGTCAGGTACCCCCCAAGCGCGTTCTTCGGGAGCAGAGGAGATTCCTAAATCGGTTGTGGCGCCTAACTGCGGAGTACCCGTGGCGTCGTAGGTGACGCTGGCGGTGGCAATTGACTTGGATCCACCAGCGCCAGGCTGAACAAAGTAGGCCCGCATGCTCCCGTCATTTAGGGTCACCTGGGTGTAGTCGGTCCCGAACCCGAACGGTAGCGCGGTGCCGGTGCAACTACCCGCGGGTGAGCACAGCGACATTGACCAGCCCCCGCCGGTCGGTCCACCGCTATAAAACACCCGGTCAGTTGTTCCGCTGACGTTCATGGCGAACGGGCTCACGCCAAGGAGACCGGTGTCCTGGTCTCCTTGAAGTACAAAGGAATCGGCGGCGATTGGCGCGGCGAAGCCGCCACCAAGAAGAGTTACGGCGGTCAAGGTGATCAAGAGTTTGCGCATGTACTCAATTTATTGATTGAAGGGCCGCCAGAGGCCCGAATTGAATTTTTTCTGTCCAGAAATTTCACTTCTTCGGGGAGCTATCGCGGCGTGTCAGCGACTATGAAGGCTCGAATGTGGGCTATAAATGCGGAAGACCCCTCAAAGTATGAGTTTGAGGGGTCTTCGCTTGTGAATAGCGTCCGTTACGCCTAGTTTCCTAGGGCCAACGCGTTTTTTGCTGTTTCGCGCGACTCGCTCCGTGTTACCAC
>DKME01000040.1:3624-6312 GCA_002469525.1 Actinobacteria bacterium UBA7422 | reverse complement strand
ATATCAAGTTTGGTATATCGCACACTTGATATGTCTGCGATCTCTTCACTAGAACTGCACTGGTTGCACAAGCAGGAATTCTGTCTCGTAGAAACATTTCTGCCAAAGGCTCACTTCAGTGGCAAATAACTTCGGGCCAGAAAAGCGCGAAACCCCGGGCCCTGCCATCCGACAGGAAATCCCGAGGCTCACTTCCATGGCCACGCGAGGCCCACAGCAATAATCCAATGTTACACCACGCACCGGTACGACAGTCAAGCCCAACTCATTAATCCACAGGTGTTTGTTTAGCATTCACATTCGTCAAATTCCTCTATAGAGTCACAAAGCGTGAGCCTGTACATTGACGAGTCGTATTCGCTCCCACGAGTAAATTTCAATTCGTCTTATGTCCTGAGTGCTGTAAGGATTGAACCTCATGACGAAATTTCTATCCGGGCAATCATGATGGAGTTAAAATTGCCCACAGAGTTCAAAGTTCATTGGAGAAAGTCTTCGTCTAAACGCAAAAACCTATTGATAAATTCGCTGGCAGATCTCTCGCTGGCCAACATTACCGTTGCCCGCCTATCAACGACATCGGAACGTACCGAGCGTCAACGCCGAAAAGCCCTCGAACGCCTACTTTTTGAATCGACTTCCCCCAGCGCTGAGAAAGTAGTTTTAGAGTCAAGGGGAGCAGGCGACGATCGAAAGGATATTGACTTCATTTCAATGTTACGGCGCAATTCTAAGACTGACATCATGACTGAGATAACGCATGTCCGAGGGCGTATCGAACCGCTCCTATGGACTGCCGACATCGTGTGTGGCGCCGTTTTCGCACACCTAAATGGGCAATCAGAATATTGGGAGAAACTCGTGACGCATTCCCAAAGCAAGCTGATTGAGATCTAAAGTCTTGAATTTCGTGCCAGAACAGCGCGAAACCCCGGGCCCTGCCATCCGACAGGAAATCCCGAGGCTCACTTCCGTGGCCACGCGAGGCCCACAGCAATATCCGAAGGGCACACCACGTTCAACACTTTGGTCAGTTTCTTTGTCGGCTACTGGAATTGGTATCTGGTCATAAAAAATGGGGCTGCAACACGGTTAAGTGCTACAGCCCCAAGGACGCTCCCCCAATTGGACTCGAACCAATAACCCTTCGATTAACAGTCGAATGCTCTGCCAATTGAGCTATGGGGGAATGACCGCCGAACACTATCAAGTGAGCGGCCGCGTGCTACACGCCGAGGGTATTTCGTAGTTCACCCAAAGCCCGATCGGCACTGGCAGCGGTCAATGGGTCGCTGGGGTCAAGATCTCCGTGGAATTCGATCAACCAGGAAATCGCGGTGCTCTCGGGCTCACGCCGACCGACAGCGGTGATGCTGCCGCCGGTATCGAGTTCGAGCTTCTCGCGGAAGAGCACGCTGGCGGTAACTCGGTCTCGGACTGTTGGGGGGACGTCCCCACATGGGTCAAGGTGAAGCTTGATCAGGACGTTCTGGTTGGTAGTGACCTCCAGCCACGGGTCCTCCCAGGTCGCTTTGGCGATCTCGGGCCATTCGATTCGGTCCGGTTGGGTTGTGGTCGCGAAATAGAGCGCTTTGTCGGTTGCGATCACTACCGGTGGTTCATAAGCCTTGGGCCCGAGGGCTGTGGCCATGATTCGCTCAGATTTAGGAACACCGAGTAGGGCTGCATCTACTTCCAGTTGCTTTTGGAATTCATTGCGCCCGAACATCAAGCTTCCCCGAAAGAGATTTCACGCAGCGAGCGGCGGTAGGTTTCCATGTCAACAAGTTGATTTAACAATTGAGTTGGGTCTCCACTTTCTTCTGATCTGGTGAGTTGGCCCTTGAGTTCCTCAATCTTTTTGGAAGAGTCAATTTCTAGCAGTCGCGCGATCATTCCGACCGCGTATCGGGTTTCGGTACCGGTTTCTGTCGGCATTGGTTCCACCGCTAGCTCACGGATTGTTGAACGCACTTCGTCGTTCTCGGCGTTCTTGAGCACAGCGTCAATCCAGGCCATGCCGTCAAGTTCCTTCGTTGGCCCGCCAGCTTTCTCGATCGCAATGTGAACGGAAGCGGCCTTAGGATGAATGAAGGTGGACTCGTCAACGGATGCGTACCAATCACTCACCGCACCCGGAAGTTGAAGTGCTGCTTTGAGTGACTCGCGTTCAACACTTGAACCGATTGTTGACTGCTTAGTGACTTTGCCTGCAGGTGCGCTACCACCGATTGCTTTGGCCACCGTTGCAGTGTCCATGCCGAGCCAACCGGCGAGCCTGCGGGAGTATTCCGGGCGCAGTGCACTGTCACGGATTTTACGAATAATCGGGGTGGCTTCCTGCAGTGCTGCGATCCGTCCTTCACTCGTGTTCAGGTCGTGGGAGGCGAGCACCGATTTGATGGCAAACTCGAAGAGCGGTACTCGATTGTCGATGAGAGCGCGAACTGCTGCGTCACCGTGCTGAAGTCGCAGGTCACACGGGTCGAGTCCGTTGGGTTCAACCGCGACAAAGGTTTGGGATACGAACTTTTGGTCCTCTTCGAATGCACGTAATGCAGCTTTTTGTCCGGCGGCATCCCCGTCGAAGGTGAAGACGACTTGACCTCGCATTCTGTCGTCATCCATAAGCAGTCTTCGAAGGACTCGAATGTGATCTGAGCCAAATGCGGTGCCGCAGGTTGCCAC
>DKME01000040.1:0-3576 GCA_002469525.1 Actinobacteria bacterium UBA7422 | reverse complement strand
GCTTGCTGTTCTTTGGAGACCAGACGTTTGGCAACGTCGAGTCCGTAGAGCACGTGACTCTTCTTGTAGATAGGTGTTTCAGGCGTGTTGAGGTACTTGGGGCCTTCGTCGTCGTCATAGAGCTTGCGGGCGCCGAACCCGATTACTTCACCACCGAGTTCACGAATAGGCCACACCAGTCTGCCGCGGAAACGGTCGTAGATCCCCCGGTTTCCCTGGGAGACGAGTCCGCCGGCGAGTAGTTCCTGGTCCGTGAAACCTGCTTGGCGTAGGTGTTTTGTTAAGGCGTCCCAACCTTTGGGGGCGTAACCAACACTGAAGGTTGCACAGATTTCTGATTCGAATCCGCGTTGGGTGAGAAACTCACGCCCGGTTTGGGCCTCTGGAGTGAGGAGTTGCGCTTCATAGAACTCGG
Source organism: Actinobacteria bacterium UBA7422 (assembly GCA_002469525.1). Taxonomy (GTDB): domain Bacteria; phylum Actinomycetota; class Actinomycetes; order S36-B12; family S36-B12; genus UBA4592. The sequence continues at coordinate 3,161 of DKME01000040.1, read as the reverse complement.
TAGCTTTTTTGTGCGCTTCGATTAAACGTTTGCGTTGGCCCTGCTGCTTGTTAGGGGTTGCCCCGCCGTCCACATACTGAAGTTGCACACCGGCTTTGTCCGCGAGTTTCTCCACCGTTTCCGCGAAACTGAGGTGGTCGATCTTTTGCACGAAACTGAGCAGGTCTCCACCTTCACCACAACCAAAGCAGTACCACATACCGCGACTTGGAGTGACATGGAAGCTGGGTGAGCGTTCTTCATGGAAGGGACACAAACCTTTGAGGGATCCCCCTCCGGCGGACTTCAAGGTGACGTACTCGGAGACCACCTGGTCAATCCGGGCGCGTTCGCGGACAAGTGCAATGTCCTCGTCTCTGATCCGGCCTGCCATGTGGGCAGTCTACGTCCGGTGAGGGTCGTCCACGTCCGGTGTGAGCAGGTCCGCTGATCCAAGGTTGAATGCTCCCATGGCTCTCGACACACACCAGCAGGACAAATCCGGACTTGATGTTGCTCAGCTTCGCGCTGACACTCGCGGGTGCACTGAAGTTGTGCACCTGAATAATGCCGGGAGCGCGTTGCCCCCCTCCGTTGTTATAGACACCATCGTCGAGCACCTGCGGCTTGAAGAGATGATCGGTGGGTACGAGGCACATGCTCGCGCTGGAGATCGGATCAATACGGTACGGGACTCGATCGGTGCATTGCTGGACACGAGTGGGTCAAATATTGCTTTGAGTACCTCTGCGACGGACTCGTGGGATCGGGCATTCGTTGCGATCAAGTTCGCCAGTGATTACGGACCCGACACAAGAATCCTGGCTTCCTCCTCGGAGTACGCGTCCAATGTGTTGCCCGTCATGCAACTCTCCCGTCACCTTGGGGTGCAACTCGAATTTATTCCCGATGACGAAACAGGGGTGACCGACGTCGGGGCCCTTGAATCGATGCTGGACGACAACGTTGCCGCGGTCTTGATCAATCACTGCCCGAGCCAAAACGGATTGATTAACCCGGTGGCCGCGATCGGTCATGCACTCGCGCGAGCGCAATCAAATGCCTGGTATCTGGTTGACGCCTGCCAGTCGGTTGGGCAGTTGCCCGTGGATGCCGTTGCGGTTGGCGCTGATTTTTTGAGTGTGACGGGCCGTAAGTTTGTTCGCGGACCACGTGGCACCGGGTTCATGTATTGCTCTCCACGGGCCCTGTCCGAGTTGGAGCCTTTCCCCGCTGACCTGCATGGCACGACGTGGACACCTGATGGTTACACAATGCGAAGTGACGCTCAGAGATTTGAAGCTTGGGAGAAAAGTTACGCGGCGGTTCTGGGCCTTGGTGCTGCGGTTGACTACTCACTCGCTCTCGGCATGGATGCGATCTTCACGCGCATTGAATTCCTTTCTGGTGCGCTGCGATCAATGCTCGCTGAAGTCCCTGGGGTTGCGGTCCTGGATCGAGGGGTTGATAAGAGCGGGATCGTCACGTTCAACCACGAGAGTGTTGAGGCTGCGGAAATTGTTGCTGCGTTAAAAAATGCTGGGATCAACGTGTCAGTGGGCACCCCGGAGTACTCGCAGGTTGACTACATTGCGCACGGTGTGAGTTCCCTCGTTCGAGTGTCACCACACGTATTCAATACGGTTGAAGAACTCGAGCGGTGCGTTGAAATAGTCAGCGACAGAACTGGGAGTGCCACTGCTCGATACTGACGTCGGTCAAGCTTGCCACCTGGTCAATGATCACGCGGAAGCGTTCTGCGTCAGTGGTTGCTTCCTCGAATGTCGGCTTGAGCCAACGCTCAAGGCTGCGACCCTCGTCCAACACGAGTGCGTGCACGAGTTCGGCGATAACTTCTCTTTGACGCGCATACGCGCGGTCAGCACCCGGGCGGTTCATGACCCATTTGACCGCAACGGATTTCATAACCGCGACTTCGTCGCGTACTTCTTGGGGAACAATCAAGCTTGCGTCATAACGTGTTAAAGGCTGGTCTCCAAATTGCTGCTGGGTTGCAATTTGGGCTGACACACTGAACCGACCGATCAGGTGGCTGGTGAATTTTTTGAGCATCACCATGCTTCGCATGGAACCGTCGAATGAACTCGGGAAGTAATCCAAGTTGCGAAGGCGTAGCACTGCTTCCTGCAACTGTGGGATCGAGATGTCGGGTAGGTAACGGTGTTGGGCGATTTCGCAGAGTTCATCGGTAATATTTAAGTCACCAAATTCAAGGATCGAAACCAAACCTGAATGAACGGCGTCTTCAAAGTCGTGAACGGAATAGGCGACGTCGTCCGACCAGTCCATGACCTGTTCTTCAAGGCAAGTGGTGGTTCCGGGGGCACCTTCGCGCAACCAAGCGAAAACTTCGGCGTCGTCCTCGTAGTAACCAAATTTTGGGTTACCGGGAGTCCTGGCCCACGGGTACTTGCACGAAGCGTCAAGTGAACCACGGGTGAGGTTCAGGCCGGCCGACTCGCCACTCTCGGTAAAGACTTTCGCTTCCAACCGACTAACAACCCGCAGGGTTTGAGCGTTGCCCTCGAAACCACCAATTGAGTCGGCGAGAGTATTAAGCTCCTCTTCGCCGTTGTGACCGAACGGCGGGTGACCAAGGTCGTGGGCGAGACCGGCAACTTCGACCAGGTCCGCATCACAACCGAGTGCTTCACCGAGTTCGCGGGAGATTTGGGCGACTTCAAGGGTGTGGGTCAGTCGGGTGCGCGGAAAGTCTGCGACACCGGCGAGTTGCACCTGGGTTTTGGCTGCAAGACGACGAAGTGCTGCGGAGTGCAACACACGGGCGCGGTCACGGGCAAATGCACTGCGAATATTTTCTTTGACCGGTTCGGTAACGGGTCGCGCGACGTCGTGCTCGTTGTAACCCGTTGGAATCGCCACGAGTGTGACTTTACTGTCCGTTGAGGATCTCGGGGACCTGCCATTGGTTGTAGAGGTAGTAGCGCACCAACGCGATTGCCTCGCGTGCAACGTATTCCGAGGTCAGCGTGGAAGACCCTTCCCCGGAGGAAGGCGCCATGTGGGCATCGATTCCATATTTGCCCGCGGTGACCTGTGCCCGAGCCGAGTGGGCCGGGTCGGTCACGATGGTGGCGGAAGTCCAGCCCAAGTCCTTCAGCAAAGTTGCTACAACCGCCAGGGATCCGAGAGTGTCGGTG
>DKME01000100.1 GCA_002469525.1 Actinobacteria bacterium UBA7422 | reverse complement strand
TGTGGACGCAGGGTTGCTTTGGTGGCAGTCTTGCGTCCATGGAATCTGAATCGCTCCCCGAGCGCACGGCACTGCGAATCTGTCCCCTATGCGAAGCAAACTGCGGCCTAGTCCTTGAGATTTCCGGGAATACGGTCACCTCCGTTCGCGGGGATAAAGACGATGTATTCAGCCACGGCTTTATCTGCCCCAAAGGTGTCTCCTTCGGCGAGGTGGACTCTGATCCCACCCGCCTTCGCACCCCCATGATTCGAAATGCCGCGGGGACGCTTGAGCCCGCAAGTTGGGACGAAGCATTTGGCGTGATCCGTACTCGGCTCGGTGCGATAGTGGCGCAGTCGGGCCCGGAGGCCGTTGGCATGTTCCTTGGCAACCCCAATGTGCATTCACTCTCGGGTGCATTCATGTTGCCTGCCTTCATCAAAGCGTTGGGAACTTCGCAGCGCTTCTCTGCCAGCACGGTGGATCAAATGCCCAAGCAGGCTGCCTCTGCCATGATGTATGGCACAGCACTCACCGTTGCCCTGGCTGATCTTGACAGAACCGACTACCTGTTGATTTTGGGTGCAAACCCGCTGGTATCCAATGGTTCAATGCTGACCGCGGCGAACTTCCCGGGCCGACTGCGCGCCCTGCGTAAGCGCGGTGGACAACTTGTAGTGGTTGATCCGATTCGAACCCGGACCGCTGAGGCAGCCAATGAACACATTGGTATTCGCCCGGGCAGTGACGCACTGTGGTTGGCGGCGATTGCGCACGTAATCATGGTTGAAGGGACAGCCGACTTAGGTGCCGCGTCTGAGTGGATTGATCAGGTTGCAGTCGATTCTGTTATCGATGCTCTGGCCGGGTTCACCCCCGAGAGTGTTTCTGCCATTACTGGAATTGATGCTTCGGTGACCAGGCGCATAGCCGCTGAGTTGATGGCAGCGCCCAGCGCTGCGGTCTACGGCCGCATGGGAACAACAACCTCGGGCCTCTGTCTTGACGGGTCTGTACTCCCCATGGCCACACTTACTTCTTGGCTGATCGACGTAATCAATATTGCTATTGGTTCACTCGACAAGCCCGGCGGTGTCATGTTCGCCCTGCCCGCCGCCGGTGGTCCTTCCACCGAAGGTAGTTCAGGAATTGGACACGGGGTCAGCATTCCTGGGCGCCGCCGCACCCGCGTGCGTGAGCTTCCCAGTGTGCTCGGTGAATTCCCCGTGTCCGCTTTGGCCGAGGAAATTGACACCCCCGACCCCGAGACCGGTGCTCACATTCGCGCGGTGTTTGTGGTCGGAGGGAATCCAATTGTTTCCACCCCAGATTCTGGGAGGCTCAAGGCGGCCTTTGAATCATTGGACCTGTTGGTTTCCGTCGACCCGTATTTGACCGCCACGAATTCATTGGCAGACGTAATTCTCCCCGTTTCCTCTCCCATGACTCGCCCGCACTACGACGTTGTGTTCAATAACCTCTCGGTGCGCAATCAGGCTCGCTACTCCCCCGCGGTGTTCCCAGTCCCCGAAGGGGAAATGGATGAAGCAGACGTCTTGCTCACCTTGGCCGGGATCGCCGTTGGAATCAATTCAGGTCATGAGCTCTCGTCGACAGAAATGGACGACATCGTGGCAGCAAATGTTGCTGCCAGTGCCGTGAAGGACACGGCTTCGCGGCTACACGGATCTTCCGTTGACACTGTTCTTGCTTCGGTTGCACCATGGCGTGGGGTGGACCGGATCCTGGACATTCGATTTCGATCTAGTCCAGCTGGCTTGACCCTGCAAGAGGTTATTGATTCACCACACGGCATTGACCTTGGGGCACTGACCCCTCGCCTGCCCGAGGTGTTGCGAACTCCGAGTGGTCGCATTGAATTCGCCCCGCCCGTACTCGTTTCGGCACTGGCTGCGGCACACGCTGCATTGGGTGACTCCCCCACTTCGGTGCGCCCCGGTACATTTCTTCTGGTGGGTCGCCGACAATTGCGAAGTAATAACTCCTGGATGAAAGACATTAAGAATCTTCAGGGTGGGTCGAACAAACCGACAGCCCAAATGCACCCACTTGATGCGGCCGAAGCCGGGCGAGTTGACGGCGAGATGATTTCAGTGACAAGTGCTTCGGGGACCCTGTCAATCGAGTTAGCCGTGAGCGACACCGTGTCCCGCGGGTGCATTTGCATTCCGCACGGCTGGGCTGACTTCAACGTCAACGTCTTGGTTGGGGTTGACCACATTGACCCGCTGGGAGGGACCGCCGTACTTAGTGGGCTCCCAGTTGAGTTGGAACCGGCCTAAGTTAAAGACCTCAACTCGCGCATGTGATTCACCTGGGTGCGTACGTGCGAGGATGTATTAAGCCGGGGCGGGTGCGGTTTCAGGTTGTTGTTGTAGCGGCTTGGTGAATTGTGGACCGGCGAGTGACTTTGCGAGCCACTCCTCCCAGGTCGCATTCCAGATCGTGATCCCGTTGCCGTCGTCGCCTTGCTCCCTAGATGTGTTTTCCACCACGACAACGTCGCCGATTTCGTTTTGGTTCCACCACCACTCTCCATTGGCGGTGCTCATGCCTACACAACCATGGGAAACATTTGCGTTGCCTTGGCTGCCCACGCTCCAGGGTGCTGCGTGTACGAATTCACCGGTGTAGTTAAGTCGCATGGCGTATTCAGCGTTCACCCGGTAGTACTCCGCCGATGATTCTGCGGTGCCTCCAGTGGCTGCATCCATAATTCTTGAGCGTTCCTTACTAATCAAGACTTTCGTTCCCGAACGGGTTTCAAAACCTGCTTTGCCGGTTGTGATTGGGATCGTGTTGATGAGTTCACCACCCCGAAAAACTTCCATGGTGTGGGTTTCGGCATCCACGACACTCACCATTGACGGACGGAAGGAAAATGTGTCCGTGGAGTTTGATTTGCCGAATACTCCAGGTTTTGCTTGAACGCCGGTGAGGTTGAGGTCGACCTCAACATTCATGTCTCCCGGCCACAAAGTCTTGGGGCGAAACTCAGCCGTTTGATCGTCACGCCAAGCCCACGCACCCAGGACTGGCTCGGTGGTGCGGACAATCATTGCTGCTTCAACTTCGGCCTTGTTCTCTACCTTCTTATTAAAGTTAACAATTATTGGCTCACCAACACCAACGACTTCACCTGCACTCGGCGACACACTCGCCTTGAAAAACTTTTCCGGCTCAAGGGTTGAGAAACTGGAATTCATTGAGTTGACTCGGCCTCGAGCATCGGCTGCTTGGGCTGCGATCGTGTAGGTGGTGGAGTAATCCAATGGTGGGCCGGTTGCGCTCCAGCGCGAACCGTCCTGGGAAAGAATTCCAGGGACTTCTCCGTCTGGTCCCAGTACCGAAACCTGGGTCAGCCGGCCCAGCTCGGCCTCAATGACAACCTCGGTGTCTGGATCAATTCCCGTTCCACCTTGTGGGGCGGCCGCGATACTTACAGCCGGGGTTGGGTCAAGCGGTGCAGTAGTCAGGGTCAGGGATGGGGTGCATCCGGTTAAAACGAGAACACCGGCACTCACCGAAATTGGGATCGCGTACCGCGAACGTGTAACAAACATCCGGCTCACCGCGAATCCTTTCCCTGTATTTCCTCTCGTAACGTTATGAGAGTACGACGAGTCAGGTCAACTTTCCGTTCCAAAACGCGGCTCACTTGCCAGTATTCTGCGCGAATTTAGTGGGCAAACTCTCCGCGGTAATACTCGAAAAGCATGCCGACCAATCCAAAGAGCAGCGTGGCCACGGCTAACACGATCAACCACACAGCGAAGATTAGGCCAAGGACCACAAGTACGGTGGCAAGTGCAATAACGAGAGGCCACCATGAGTGTGGGCTGAAGAAACCGTACTCAGGGTCTGCTTCGTCGATCTCAGCGTCAAGGCGATCCTCTGGGCGGGGGTAGACCCGCTTTGAGGTGTAGTACGCGTAGAACGATATTAAGAAGGCCATCCCACCGGTTAACGCGAGGGCAATTGTTCCTACTTCGTCGCGGCTGAAGTACCAGTAAATTGCCGCGAGGAACGAGTAAAGCACGAAGCCTGTGCCAAATAGGAGCGCTTCAATCCTCACTTGACTTCACCCTCTCTTGCCGCCGGGGCCACTGGCGCTGCAACTGGCGCTTTATGCGCGCCCGCCGCAGCCAACTCGGGGTGATGCAGGTCAAATGCTGGGCGCTCCGAGCGAATCCGTGGCAGCGAGATGAAATTGTGACGCGGTGGTGGGCATGAAGTCGCCCACTCAAGTGACCCGCTCCAACCCCATGGGTCATCAACTGTCACCTTGGGTGCACTCTTCCAGGTCTTGAACACGTTCCAGATAAAGAACAGTGTGGACAAACCAAGAATTGCCGCTCCCGCGGTGGAGACAACGTTCAGTGTTTGGAAGTCGTCGATGGGGAGGTAGTCGCCATAGCGGCGTGGCATTCCTTGCACTCCAAGCCAGTGCTGGACCAAGAAGGTAACTTGGAAACCGATGAACAACAGCCAGAAGTGGATCTTGCCCAATTTCTCGTCGAGCATTTTGCCCGTCATTTTTGGCCACCAGAAGTAGAACCCGGCGAACATCATGAATACGACCGTGCCAAACACCGTGTAGTGGAAGTGAGCGACCACGAAGTAGGAATCCGACACTGCAAAGTCCAGTGGAGGAGATGCAAGGATCACACCGGTCAGACCGCCGAAGAGGAACGTGAACAAAAAGCCCATGGTCCACAGCATCGGGGTGTCAAATGAAATGGAGCCGCGCCACATGGTTCCGATCCAGTTGAAGAACTTCACGCCCGTGGGCACCGCAATCAACATGGTGGTCAGCGCGAAGAACGGCAAATACACCGACCCCGTGACGTACATGTGGTGCGCCCAGACGGCAACGGAAAGTGCACCAATTGCCATAGTTGCAAAAATCAGTCCCTTGTAACCGAACACTGGCTTGCGCGAGAAGGCAGGAATGATCTCGCTGGCAATGCCAAAGAACGGCAAGGCGATGATATACACCTCCGGGTGTCCGAAGAACCAGAACAAGTGTTGCCAGAGGATCGCACCACCATTTTCAGGTGCGAATATGACAGCGCCATATTGCCGGTCAATGAATGCAACGGATAGTGCCGCGGCCAAAACGGGGAAAGCAATGAGGACGAGCAGGCTCGTGATCAAAATTGTCCAACAGAAGATTGGCATCCGGAACATGGTCATGCCGGGGGCGCGCATGGTGAAAATTGTCGTAATAAAGTTCACCGAACTCAGAATTGTTCCCAGACCACCAAGTGTCAGACCCAGTAACCACAGGTCGGCGCCAACTTCGGGTGAGTTCACCGCGTTACTCAAGGGTGCATAGGCAAACCAGCCGAATGCCGCGGCACCACCGGGAGTGAAAAAGCCAGCGGCAACGATCAAGCCACCAAAGAGGAAGAGCCAGTAACCGAACATGTTCAATCGGGGGAAGGCGACGTCGGGTGCACCGATTTGCAGGGGCATAATCACATTGCCGAAACCCACGAAAAGCGGTGTTGCGAACAAGAAAAGCATGATCGTGCCATGCATGGTGAACAACTGGTTGTACTGCTCAAGGGAAACAACCTGCATTCCCGGGATAGCGAGTTCTGCACGCATTGCAAGAGCCATCAAACCAGCGATGAGAAACCACACCATTGAAGTGATCAGGTACATGTAACCGATCACCTTGTGGTCGGTTGAAGTAATCCAGTTGACAACTGCCTTGCCCAGGCTCTTTTTCGGAGCGCTCGTCACCGTGCTGGGGCCGAAGTCACCCGACCCTGGTGAAGTTATTGGGCGGTCATTCAGGATTGTCATATTCTCCGCTCCCCGGGACGCTGTCCATCGCTATTTGATTGACCAGTTTGAATTGTGCCAGTTTGTCCGGCTGCTCGCAGTCCGGCGACGTACTCATTGAATTCGGCTCGTTCAACAACTTTGACATTGAAGAGCATCTGAGAGTGGTAGGTGCCGCACAACTCAGCGCACTTACCCACAAAAGTCCCGATTTTATTCGGGGTCAACTCAAAGGCGTTAGTTTTTCCCGGGATGACGTCCATTTTGAACAGGAACTGTGGGACCCAGAACGAGTGGATTACGTCGGGTGACGTGAGCTCAAAACGAACTTTCTCGTCAACGGGTAGAACGAGCACCGGCATTTGAGCTTCGGCGATCTCGGGGTCTTCGGAGATCATCTGTGAATCTGCGGGCATTCCGATCGAATATACGTCTTCGTCGAGGTAGTTGAAAGCCCACGACCAGCGGAAACCGACAACGTTAACGGTTTGGCTTTGATCGTTTTCCATGGTCAAAATTTCAGTCTGATCGCGTGCTGTGAACCAGAACAAGCCCAGCACCATGATCAGCGGAACAACCGTGTAGAGCAATTCAAGGGGGATGTTGTATTTAGTTTGTTCGGGAACTTCATTGATGCGCCGACGCCGATACGCGAAAATAGCCCAGAGCATTAAACCTGCGGTAAACGCACCCACCGCCCAGGCTGCAATCCACGAGCCTTGCCAGAGGTTATTGATTATCGGGGCCTCAGCAGATGCCGGTTCTGGCATGTCAAAGAAGAAAGCTTCGTTGGCCGTGCAACCAGAGAGCAGGAGAATCGCTCCTGCTGAAATTCCAGCAAGACCAAGTCGCTTACCTATCCGGCTTTCACTCGCGTTACGAGTCATTCCCACAAACGCACCCTTCGAATAATTTACGCGTACTTCACGCGCACAATTCACGAGAATTCCAACAACAAAAACTAGTGACTCATTCGTGCCTTCACCATGAGGGACACTATCGCACTCATCCTTGTTTTTCCCCTGCGGATGGGACTCTGGGAACGTTGTTCTGGTCACACAGTGTGCCCTTACCCTTTTCTGACTAATCTGAGCAGATGGACACCGAGCGGGCCCCCGGCTATTTGGACGCAATTGCCGGAATTCCCCTGTCAGAATCGACCACCAAAGCGTGGCAATCGGCAATAGCCCAAGCCTGGTCTGATCCGGCCCGAATGCACCACGCTGGTCGAACATCTGGCTTGCTGTTGGACTCGGCTCGGGCAAGTATTGCCAATTTCCTCAATGTCTCCCCCAATCTGGTTTTCTTTGCCGGTTCGGGTCCAGATGCCTTGCGTGCGGCGATCGGTGGGATATTTGCTATCAGGGGGTCTGTTTCTCGACGAATCCTGGTGAGCAGTGTTGAATCAATGGCGGTGATAGGTGCAGTTGCCGGCCTCCCCGGCGCTGACGCAGTCTCACTTGCCGTTGATTCCACCGCCACCTCCGGCGCCGTTGACCTGACCAACCTGCGGAATCAACTTGAGAGCGGAGCTGCGCTTGCCTGTGTTCAACTGGCCAATGCTGAAATTGGGACGCGCCAGCCATTTGCCCGGGTCCTCGCCGTCTGCCGCAATGCCGGAGTCCCCCTGATCGCCGACGCCACCGGAGTGATCACCCACGATCAACTCCCCGAGGACTACGACGTGCTGGTTGCCCCAGCCAGAGATTGGGGCGGCCCGCCAGGTGTTGCGATCGTTGTCACCAGTCCGAACCTTCGGTGGCGCCCGGAAGAAGCCCCCGACCGAGGTTGGATTGGTGGCTTCCCTGATATTCCTGCCGCGGTCGCCGCTGCCGTCGCCCTCGAAGAAGCCGCACCTCTGTGGCAAGAGCAGGCGGACTCGAATCGAGCAATGATTGATCGCATTCGTTCGGAATTATTAAAGATGTCCCTCGAGTTGGCCGGCGACCCCGTAGATCGGCTCCCGCACATTCTGACTTTCACGATTACCGGTGCGGCTGGCGGAGCACTCGTCACCGAATTAGATGCCCGGGGAATTCAAGTTGCCAGCGGTTCAGCGTGCACGGCCGACACTCGGATGCCCTCACACGTACTCGAAGCGGTCGGACTCCCCAATGAGGCCAGTATTCGCATTTCACTCCCGCCAGATTGCAGCGCGGCAACGGTTGATTTATTCCTACGCGAGTTGCCAGCAGCTTTGGCCACTATCCGTTAGCCCCGGGGTTGGCGCGGAATCGGGAAAGCTGGCCTTGTCGGTAACACAGCGGCTAGTTCGTCAAGGTAGGCAGAACGGCTGATTTCGGTTACGCCCATTGACTCTAGATGGTCGGTCTGCCATTGAACATCGAAAATCCTTTGTCCCGGACTTGCGGCCAACTTTTCTACCACCGCAACCATTGCCACTTTGGATGCATCCGTTTCAACGTGAAACATGGACTCTCCGGCGAATAGTCCACCTATTTCGATTCCATAAAGCCCACCTACTAATTCGCCCTTGCGGTTCCAGACTTCAACTGAGTGGGTGAAACCGAGTTCGTGTAAATGCGTGTACGTGTCAATGAACTCCTCGGTGATCCAGTTGCCTTCACCATTGATCCGCCAGCAACCGCGCATCACGCGTTCAAAGGCTTGGTCAAATGTCACCGAGAATGTGCGCATTGACTTGCGAAGGGAT
>DKME01000070.1:43063-52339 GCA_002469525.1 Actinobacteria bacterium UBA7422 | reverse complement strand
CAATGCTTGATCCTGATCAACGCATTTGGGGATTTGAAACAAATTTTGGCGGACTCGCTGAACTCGCTGTTGTTAAGTCGAATCAACTCATGCCAAAGCCCGAACACCTCACATGGGAGGAGGCCGCTGTTCCCGGACTTGTCAATTCAACGGCTTACCGTCAACTGGTTTCAAAAAACGGCGCAGGAATGAAACAAGGCGATGTCGTTTTAATCTGGGGCGCCTCTGGTGGGCTTGGGTCTTATGCAACCCAGTACGCACTCAACGGAGGAGCTATACCGGTGTGTGTCGTTTCTAGCGCCGAGAAGGCCGAGATCGTCAGGTCTATGGGAGCGGATCTTGTTATCGACCGAAGTGTTGAAAATTACAAGTTTTGGAAAGACGAACACACCCAAGACCCTAAAGAGTGGCAACGCCTGGGTAAGAAGATTCGTGAACTCACCGGCGGAGAAGACCCCGACATTGTTTTCGAGCATCCGGGGCGCGAAACTTTCGGGGCGAGTGTCTATGTCGCTCGTAAAGGCGGAATTATTGCGACGTGCGCTTCGACTTCAGGGTTCATGCACGAATACGACAATAGATTTTTATGGATGAACCTGAAGAAAATCGTCGGTACCCACTTTGCAAATTACCGTGAAGCATTTGAGGCTAATCGACTGATTTCCAAAGGGCTCATTCACCCAACCCTCTCACGAGTCTTTCCCCTTGAACAAGCAGGAGACGCCGCCTTCGAAGTTCACCGGAATCTGCACCAGGGGAAGGTTGGAGTACTTGCACTTGCTCCCGAAGCTGGTCTTGGTGTGAGTGATCCCGAGTTGCGCGCCAAAGTCTTAGACAAAGTGAATCGGTTTACTGCAATTTAGTGTGAGGGCAGGTCAGTCCATCGCTCGCTCTCGCCGTTCCACTCGGTGGGCAGAGGAGCAGATTGAGGTGCGACAAGTTCCGTGATTCGATTCAACACCTGGTAGACGAACTTCTCCCCCACCAACAGGTGCTTTGCTCCAACGACTGGTTCAATCGTAATGTCCTTAGCCCTGGCGAATCTTTCACGCGCTACTTGGGGAACAAGATAGTCATCATGTTCCGGTATCAAGGCGTGAACGGGAAGGCCTGCTCCATTCCAACGTAGAAGTTCCTCGGGGCTCGTGTACCGCAATGGTGGTGAGAGCAAAATAGCTCCGCTTATTCCAGTGAAGTCGAGATTGCGCAAAATTACATCTGTTCCAAATGACCACCCGAGGACCCAAATATTGGGAAGACCGCGCTCTTGGGCAAAAGAAATAGCCGCAGCGAGATCGAGACCTTCCCCATGTGAAGCGTCAAAACTACCCTCGCTCGTACCTCTCACGCTTGTCGTGCCTCGAGTATTGAAACGAAGAACGGCAATATTAGCTAAAGCAGGCAATCGCCATGACATCTTGCGCAAAATATGGCTGTCCATCATGCCACCATGGGTGGGAAGCGGGTGGACACAAATTACGGTTGCCACCGTGTTCGAACGATTTATGGGACTGGCTAATTCGCCGACGATGGTCAACGAGTCCGACGTGATAAAACTAACCTGTTCCCGAGTCGCGGGCAGCACTGAATTTGGTGAAATTATTGTCACTATCGACCTCGCGGACCCCGAGAACTTCGATGTGTCCAACATGGCGTGTGCCAATGACGCCTTTCCTCAGCGCCCTGCGGAATGTCCGCCGGCCATGCAACAACATGCGGGGTCGCCGGCCGAATTTCATGGTCACACCCGGGGCACCGATAGGTTTTTGTCGAGGCAGATCCGGTTAATTTACGCACATGCCACTCACCATCGGGATGGGACTCAGTAGCAATCGCACTACCTGAAAATGGCCGTGGTTCGCTGACCGCCCTTCGGTGCTTTCGCCCCACGACACAACCCCTTACACGTTAGTACTTACGGAAACCTCGCCCAACTTTACGCCCGATGAATCCGGCGGTAACCAGGTGTTCTAATTGCGCAGCAGGGGCAAAGCCAGGTTCGCGAAATTCACGGTAGAGCGTATTGACAATCGCGAGTGAGACGTCAAGGCCAACCGCGTCGAGGAGCTCAAATGGCCCCATTGGATAACCGCAACCCAATTTCATCGCTGTATCGATATCTTCGATGGTCGCATAATTACTTGAAGCCATGGCAATGGCATTGTTGAGATAGGGAAATAGCAATGCATTAACGATAAAACCGGCACGATCAGAGCACAGAACTGGGTTCTTACCGAGTTCCCGCATGAGTTGCGTGCACCGATCAACCACGGCGAGTTCAGTAGCCACGGTGCTCACGACTTCAACGAGTGACATCACGGGTGCCGGATTAAAGAAGTGAATTCCAAGGAATTTGTCCATTCGCGAAGTGCAAGCTGCCAGCTCGATCACAGATAGGCTGGAAGTCGTAGTTGCGAAGATAACTTCTGGGGCTAGCAGACCGTCCAGTGTTGCGAAAATCTCGCATTTGGGCGCAAGTTCCTCAGCGATTGCCTCAATGACTAATTCAACCTTCCCCACGAATTCTTCAGGATTTTCACATGTTGTGATTCGCGCAAGCTGTGCGTTTTTTGCTTCTTCGGTAATCCGACTCTTTGCAACCAGCTTGGTCCACGAAGCGTCTAAAGAATTGACAACTTCCTGTGATCGCTGCTTACTTCGCGTAAGTACCAGCACATTGACACCGGCCGACGCGAAAACGGATGCGATCCCCGTTGCCATGGTGCCAGAGCCGACCACTCCAACCGAAGTGATCCCCGAAGCGGCCATTGCACCTTCCTGCGCGGGTGTCTGCGAGTCACTGACTACTACCGGAACGTTGTTTCCTTCATACGTGTAAAAGCCATGTCCACTCTTGCGCCCAAGCCTTCCGGCCGACACTAATTGTTTGAGTAAGGCACTAGGTGCATGCAGTCTGTCTCTACTCTCGCGGTACATGGTGTCAAGAATTTGTAGCGAGGTGTCCAAACCAATTAGGTCAAGCAGTGCGAGTGGGCCCATGGGCAGGCCACAACCAAACTTCATTGCGCTATCGATGTCTTCGCGGGATGCATATTTTTGTTCATACATCGTTATGGCTTGGTTTAAGTATCCGAATAGCAATGAATTAGCGATAAAACCCGCGCGGTCATTGACGAGAACCGGCTCTTTGCCCAAGCTTTGGGCAAAGTCCATGCACGTTGTAATAATCGCTTCATCTGTTGTCACCGTCGTGACAATCTCCACAAATTTTTGAACCATTGCAGGATTGAAAAAGTGCATTCCAATGACGCGACTCGGTCGACTGGTTGCTACGGAAAGTTGGGTTACAGAGAGTGCTGAAGTGTTGGTTGCCATGATTGCATTTGGCCCCAAAATAGCGTCCAAATCTAAGAAGAGTTCTGACTTAATGCCTAGGTCTTCGGTGATGGCTTCAATGACGAGGTCACAGTCTGCCAAACGGCTGAGGTCAGTAGTTAGTTCAACATTTGCAAGAATCACTTCCGCTTGCTCCGTCGAGATCTTAGATCCATGGACGCCACGCTCAATTGACCGACGAATGCGAGATTCCGCGTAACTGGTGCCCTTCTCACCCAAGTCAACACCGATCACGAAATAGCCAGATCGCGCAATAACTTCAACGATCCCTGATCCCATTGTTCCCAGGCCCACAACACCTATTTGATTGAGTTCCACAACGCACCCCTTTCCAGAAAATATGGTTAAAACAATCTCAAACTAGGGTCGTCTAGGCCCTTTAATACTTCGTAGTCAACCCTGACACAAGTAATTCCACGATCCTGCGCGAGTGTTTTTGCCTGTGGCCTGATTTCCTGTGCCGCGTAGATACCGCTCACTGGGGCCAGCAGCGGATCTCTATTGAGCAACTCAAGATACCGGGTAAGTTGCTCAACGCCATCAATCTCACCGCGTCGTTTAATTTCAATGGCAACGGATCCACCGGCGGCCGCTTTACACAATAGATCGACCGGGCCAATAGCCGTCGGGTATTCGCGGCGCACCAATGTCAGGCCATCCCCTAAAGCGTCAAGATTCTCAGCAAGAAGTTTTTGCAGGTGTGACTCAACGCCATCTTTAATCAACCCCGGGTCTACACCGAGTGCATGTTTGTAGTCCGCATGTATCTCGTGAACCGTGATGGTGAGTAGCTCTCCGCCCCGATTTACAACTTCGAATGTGAGTTCACCCTCAACGGTTGACTCACTGACTGAGCAGGGTGGACTCATCCAGTTCAAGGGCTTGTAGGAGCCACCATCAGAGTGAATCAATACCGAACCGTCTGCCTTAAACATCAAGACGCGCGCGGCACGCGGAAGTTCCGCTGCAAGTCTCCCGGAATACACGGCTGAACACTCCGCGATAAGGATTCTCATGCGTTCAGAATTTCAACGATTGAGTTCATTATCTGAGTTGTATCGAAATCTTTTGGAGTGAAGGTGGCCGCAACTCCAATGGATTCCAACCACTTGGCGTCCTCCTCTGGAATAATCCCTCCGACAATCACAGGGATATCGCTGGCCTTTTCCAAGGACAAGAGATCTAGGATTTCGGCCACAAGCGTCTTGTGGGACCCCGAGAGAATTGAAAGGCCAATTACATCGACATCTTCGGCAATCGCAGCCGCAACGATGTCCTCTGGTCGCAATCGGATTCCTTGATAAATGACTTCGAAACCACAGTCACGTGCCCGGACCGCAATCTGTTCAGCGCCATTTGAGTGACCGTCTAGCCCCGGCTTACCTATCAATAATCTGGGCCGATGTCCCCGCAATTGTACGAATTCCTCAACTCGGCTCCGAACGAGCTCGATCTCTGGCGTACGTGTCGTCACGGAGTCGACAACTCCAGTTGGCGACCTGTATTCACCCAACCGAGCTCGTAAGACACTCGACCACTCGCCCGTCGTGACACCAACTTTCGCTGCAGAGATACTCGCCTCAACTAGATTGACTCCACTTTCCGCGGCCAAGTCAAGGGTCTGTAAGGCTGCCCTTACGAGTTCGGAATCTCGCTCAGCCTTGAAAGCAAGGACTTCTTCGACTCGCCGCTCCTCGATATTTGGATCAACAACCAAAATATTTGCGCTCTGGGAGAGCGGGCTCACCTCACTGGTTTCAAAGATATTTACACCAACGACCGGTAAATCGCCCGACTCGATCCGTGCTCTCCTTCGCGCATGAGATGCAACTAAGGCACTCTTGAGATACCCCGATTCAAGGGCTGGTATGACGCCGCCCATCTCCAAAATGCGATCGAGTTCCGTTCGAATCTCACCCATCAATTCAGCGACTTTTGTCTCAATAACGACCGAGCCTTCAAAAATATCTTCATATTCCAATAAGTCGGTCTCCAATGCGAGGACTTGTTGCATGCGCAGTGACCATTGTTGATCCCACGGCCTCGGCAGACCCAGCGCTTCGTTCCAGGCGGGCAGTTGAATTGCACGTGCACGCGAATCCTTGGCCAGTGAAACGCCAAGCATTTCAAGGACGATCCTTTGGACATTATTTTCTGGTTGCTCTTCGGTCAGTCCTAAAGAGTTGACTTGCACCCCGTAGCGAAAGCGCCGTGCCGAATCTGTGGTTACTCCGTATCGAGTTGTCACAAGATCACTCCACAGTCGACCAAACGCCTTAAGTTTGCATACTTCTTCGATAAATCGAATACTCCCGTTAACAAAAAAAGACATACGGGCAACTACTTGATCAAAATTGACGTCGATATGGTTCTTCTCAACCTTCGCCTTCACCGAATCCAAAACGCTGATTGCGGAAGCGAGCGCGAACGCCACCTCTTGGACGGCAGTAGCTCCAGCTTCCTGCAAGTGGTAACTACAAATATTGATCGGATTCCATTTTGGAGTATTGACAACTGAAAAGGCCACGAGGTCCGTTGCAATTTCGAGTGAAGGCGCCGGCGGGAATGCGTAGGTTCCCCTGGACAAGTACTCCTTAATAATGTCATTTTGAGTTGTCCCTGTGAGCAGTTCACGTGGAACATGTTGTTCGTCGGCCAGTGCCAGATACATGGAATAGAGCCAAACTGCGGTTGCATTGATAGTCATCGAGGTATTCATGCGCTCAAGCGGAATATCTTTAAACAGCGTTCGCATATCGGCCAAGCTGGCAATTGAGACGCCCACTTTGCCCACTTCGCCTCGGGACATTAGGTCTTCTGGGTCATACCCTGTCTGCGTAGGGAGATCAAAAGCAATTGACAACCCAGTTTGCCCTTTAGCCAAGTTCGTTTGAAAAAGTTGATTGGATTCCTTCGCGCTCGAGTGCCCGGCATAAGTTCGCATGATCCAAGGTTTGTCAGCCACGTTCCCAGCGTAACCAGATAGCACGAAAAAGAACGGTGTTCCTGGCGCAATCTGTTGCAGACTCTGTAAATTTTGTCACAATAGCGTAGTGGCAATAGGAAACAGTTTCTCCTATATTTTTGGACCCATTGTGGCCTTAATCGGTATTGGAAGCATGATTATGGTTCTTCGCTGGGCTTATGCCCGGGGAGGTTCAGTGGTGGCCGCTCCCGCTAAGCCAGGCCCGTCAGATTCCTACGGACTCATGGTGTGTGTGTCGAGTCCACCGAATTACGCGGAGGGAGAGATGGTGCGGCGAAAACTCGAAGATTGCGGCATTCGAGCGAATCTGGCCCAGACAACGGAGGGGCCACGAGTAATGGTGTGGCCAGCCGACGAAAACAAGGCGATTGCCACACTTCTTCGTTAGCTTAAATTCCTTGTCTCAGTCGTCAACGCGCTGAATCTGAGCCCCTAGCCCTTGGAGCGTCTCCACAAATCCCGCATATCCGCGATCAATGTGAGTAACCCCGTAAACGGTCGTGGAACCATTGGCGACTAGCCCAGCCAAAACTAGTCCCGCACCCGCCCGAATGTCGGTCGCCTCCACCGGCGCACCCGAGAGCGACTCCCTACCGCGAATGAGGGCATGATGACCGTCAGTTCGAACGTCAGCTCCAAGCCTTGCTAGCTCCTGCACGAAACGAAAACGAGCCTCAAAGAGATTCTCTGTCACTAATGCGGCGCCAAGCCCCATGGCGTTGAGTGCAATGAACTGCGGCTGCAAGTCAGTTGGAAAACCCGGATAGGGCAGTGTCACAACGTCGACACACTGCGGACGCCCCTGCATTTGGATTCGAATGCTCGCTCCCTCACGCTCAATTCGGGCACCGGTCAATTCAAGTTTTTCCAAAGGGAGTGCCAAATGCTCATGTGGTACGCCGTGAATCGTAATGTCACCCTGAGTCATAACCGCAGCGACAGCCCAGGTACCCGCCACGATTCTGTCGGATACGACCCGATGCTTCGTGGGTTTCAGATCAGAAACACCATTGATGACCAAGCTCGAGGACCCTATTCCAGAAATATCTGCACCCATTGAGACAAGCATTGAACAGATGTCAATAATTTCCGGTTCTCGAGCAGCATTCTCAATTACTGACTGGCCGCGTGCCGTTACAGCCGCCATCAAGATCGTCTCTGTGGCCCCGACACTTGGGAAATCCAGGAACACGCTGGCGCCAGTGAGTGCCTCGCATTCTGCAAGCAAATACCCGTGCTCATTGTCAACATGGACACCCATTTTCCGGAGCCCTTCAACATGCATGTCTAACCCGCGTGATCCAATGTTGTCTCCCCCGGGAACCGCAACATCAGCTGCCCCACACCTGGCGATAAGTGGGCCGAGCACACAAATTGATGCGCGCATTTTCCGAACTAGGTCATAGTCTGCCCTGTGATCAGGACGCTCTGGGACTTCAATTGTGATTGAACTTCCCGCATGGGCCACGACACAGCCAAGCCGCCTTAGCAACTCTGACATTATTGTGACGTCTTCAATGTCAGGCACATTGGTCAAAGTTGAAGTGCCCGGTGCAAGCAAAGTTGCCGCCATCAACTTAAGCACGGAATTCTTGGCCCCAGGCACGAAAACCTCACCCTGAAGTGAGCTTCCTCCTTCAACCTTAAATACCGACACCCGACAATCGTAGGCGAGCCAAAAGGGCGAACTCCCGATAGAGTCAGATTGTGGTGAATCTGACAAGAATCTATACGCGAACCGGTGACGACGGAACAACTTCTTTGGGTGACATGAGTCGGACAGGAAAAAACGATCCACGGCTCAAGGCTTATGCAGATGTAGACGAGGCCAATTGCACAATTGGTGTCATTTTGGCCTCCTGTGAGTTGCGAGAGGACATGGCGGCGCTATTACTTTCTATTCAAAACGATCTATTTGATGTAGGCGCGGATCTGTGTACCCCGATCAAGGATGACGAAACCGGTGCCTTAAGGGTGACTGATTCCTACATTGAAAGGCTTGAATCGGCCTGCGACCACTACAACGAAGGCCTTGACCCGCTTCGTTCATTTGTCCTACCCGGAGGCACGGCCGCGGCCGCTCACATGCATGTTGCCCGCACCGTTTCCCGTCGTGCCGAACGCTCAACTTGGGCCGCGTTAGATGCCTATCACGGTGGCATGAACCCTTTAACGGCAACGTATCTGAACCGCCTCAGCGACCTACTCTTCATTTTATCGCGGGTGGCTAACCATGACAGTCTTGGCGACGTGCTGTGGAAGCCTGGCGGAACTGTCCAGCAGTAAAGAAATGGGGAAAGTTAGAGATAAGCGGTAGTTACGCCGTACCGACCTGGATCCGGGCCTCAGCACGACGGATCGCGGAAAGATCTGGTGAGTCAACCTCAGCTTGAGCTCTCCCAAGAGCCGCTTTAGCTCGTTCAAGATCAACGTCCTCTGCCAGTTCAGCGGACTCGGCGATAACGTTAACTTTATCGCTGTCGACCGAGAAAAACCCGCCGTGTACAGCCACGAGAATCTTGCTGCCGTCTTCGAGCTCGATCCGCAACGGCGCTTCGACCAGGAGGGCCAGCATGGGCTCGTGCCCACGCAAAATGCCCACGTCACCTTCTGGTGTTTTTGCCACGACGCTCTTGGCCGAACCACTCCAAATCGAGCGCTCAGCTGAAACGACAGCAACTTCTAAGGGGCCCGACATGTTAGCTCTCCTTGGCTAGTGCTGCCGCATTCTTTTCGACATCTTCAATTCCACCACACATGAAGAAAGCTTGCTCTGGTACGTGGTCAAATTCACCGTCAGCCAAGGCACGGAATGAACTAATAGTCTCTTCAACAGGGACAAATGATCCAGGCTGGCCGGTGAATGCTTCCGCTACAAACATGTTCTGTGAAAGGAATCGCTCAATGCGACGCGCACGACCCACTAGAACACG
>DKME01000070.1:41764-42990 GCA_002469525.1 Actinobacteria bacterium UBA7422 | reverse complement strand
ACTCGAGCCGCAACCGCGTAGTGCTCTTCGCCAACGTAACGTGGGTCGAGAATTCGGGAGTTCGAGTCGAGGGGGTCAACTGCAGGGTAAATACCCTTTTCAGAAATCGGGCGGCTCAACACCGTTGTTGCGTCCAAGTGAGCGAAGGTGGTTGCTGGGGCTGGGTCGGTCAAGTCGTCAGCGGGAACATAGATTGCCTGGAGCGAAGTGATCGAGTGGCCACGAGTTGACGTAATGCGCTCTTGGAGTACACCCATTTCGTCTGCCAATGTCGGTTGGTAACCCACAGCCGAAGGCATCCGGCCAAGTAGCGTTGACACTTCCGATCCCGCCTGCGTGAAACGGAAAATGTTGTCAATAAAGAGCAATACGTCTTGCTTTTGTACATCACGGAAGTACTCCGCCATGGTTAGCGCGGTCAACGCAACACGAAGACGCGTGCCGGGTGGCTCATCCATCTGGCCGAAGACGAGGGCAGTCTTGGAGATTACTCCGGACTCGGTCATTTCGAGGAAGAGATCGTTACCTTCACGTGTGCGCTCTCCCACACCGGCGAATACCGACACACCGCCAAAGTTCTCGGCTACACGGTAGATCATTTCTTGGATCAGCACCGTTTTACCAACACCTGCTCCACCGAACAGGCCGATCTTTCCACCCTTGACATAAGGGGTGAGCAAGTCAATAACCTTGATACCGGTGTTGAAAACCTCAGTTTTTGATTCAAGTTGATCAAATGCGGGCGCCTGGCGGTGAATACTCCAGCGCTCTTTAATGTCTAGGTCTGAAGCTTTCACGTCCAGGGGCACACCAAGTGTGTTCCACACGTGACCTTTAGTTACATCGCCGACGGGGACCAGAATCGCGTCGCCAGTGTCTCGTACTGGAGCTCCGCGAACGAGCCCGTCTGTGGGCTGCATGGAAATGGTACGCACCATGTTGTCACCGATGTGCTGTGCCACTTCAAGTGTGAGTGTGTGGCTACCGCCGCCTTCGTCACCCTGATCGAATGTCACGTCAACATTGAGTGCGTTGAATAGTGCCGGCATGGCCTCTACGGGAAACTCAACGTCCACAACGGGGCCGGTGACACGGGCTACGCGTCCTACACCTGTGACGGTTTCTACTGTTGCGGTCATGGCTTATTCCTCTTCTTGTCTTCTTTATTCTGTGGACTAGGCGGATAGGGCGTCGGCTCCACCGACAATTTCACTGATTTCTTGGGT
>DKME01000070.1:28709-41664 GCA_002469525.1 Actinobacteria bacterium UBA7422 | reverse complement strand
GCTGCATGCTCTGAAGCCGCCGAATTGAGCAATGAGAGATACACCATTTGATCAATGTAACGTGGCAAAAGAGCATCTAGTACGTCTTCGGGGCTGGGTTCGAATTCATAAAGTGGGAATGGCTGTGCATTTCCACCCTCAGAATTCCTCTCAACAACTTCGTCGACAACTTCGAGTGGGAGAACCCTACGGACACGCGTCTCTTGAACTGCCATGTTGGTGAAGTTTGTGTAAACGACATGAATTTCGTCTACTCCACCATCAGGGGCGGGTGTCATGAATGCCTTCAAGAGCTCTTGACCGATTTCTTTCGCATGTGCGTAAGTCGGCTGATCACTAAATCCGGTGTACTCCGCGCCCATTGGACGGTTGCGAAACTTGTAAAAGGACACACCCTTGCGGCCAACAACATAAGGGACAACCTGCATTCCGTTTTCAGTGAGATTCCTTGTGAGCGCTTCCGCTTCCTTGATTGAATTAGACGAGTACGCACCAGCCAAACCACGGTCCGCCGTGATTACTAAGACCGCAGCGCGAGTTGGGTTGACTGACTTTGCGGTCAGCGGATGCTTTGACACATCCGATGCGTGACTCGCGGCTGCGGAAACTGCGTCAACCAATTGGGTCAAATACGGCAACGACGCATTCAGGTGATTTTGAGCACGAACAATCCGCGCCGAAGCAATGAGTTCCATCGCTTTCGTAATCTTCTTGGTCGCCTGCACCGAACGAATTCGACGCCGGTAGACCCGGAGTTGGGCGCCCATATCAGCCTCGAACAGCTCGCTTGATTTGAGTTGGATCGATTTCTTCGTCGGCCAATGCAGCCACAGGTTCGTCTTTGATGAGCAAATCGCCACTGCGTGTGGTGAATTGCTTCTTGAACTCGCCCATAGATTTCTCGAGGACGCTGAGGGAGTCATCTGAGAGATCTGAAGTAGTTCGGATCGCATCAAATACTGCTGGTGCCGAACGGTCCATATAGGCCAAGAATTCTGAATCAAACCGGCGAATGTCCTCGAGGGGCACTTCGTCGAGTTGTCCTGTTGTTCCCGACCAGACCGAGACAACTTCGCGTTCCATCGCTTGGGGTTGGTACTGAGGCTGCTTAAGCAGTTCAACCAAACGAGATCCACGCTCGAGTTGAGCTTTCGAAGCCGCATCGAGGTCGGACCCAAACGCTGAGAACGCCTCAAGTTCGCGGAACTGGGCCAGAGACAGACGTAAACGACCCGCCACTTTTTTCATGGCCTTGGGCTGTGCCGCTCCACCGACACGGGAAACGGAGATTCCAACGTTGATAGCAGGGCGTACACCTGAGTTGAACAGATCAGACTCAAGGAAACACTGCCCGTCAGTGATGGAAATAACGTTGGTTGGGATAAAGGCCGACACGTCATTGGCCTTTGTCTCGATGATTGGGAGGCCGGTCATCGAGCCACCGCCCATTTCAGCGGAAAGCTTGGCACAACGCTCAAGTAGGCGGGAGTGCAAGTAAAAAACGTCACCCGGGTAGGCCTCGCGACCCGGTGGGCGACGGAGCAGAAGTGACACCGCGCGGTAAGCGTCTGCCTGCTTGGAAAGGTCGTCAAAAACGATGAGAACGTGCTTACCCTGATACATCCAGTGCTGACCAATAGCAGAACCCGTGTAAGGAGCGAGATATTTGAAGCCTGCAGGATCCGATGCGGGCGCCGCGACGATAGTTGTGTACTCCATCGCGCCGTATTCCTCGAGTGCACCCTTGACCGAGGCAATCGTGGAGCCCTTCTGTCCGATTGCCACGTAAATGCATCGCACCTGTTTGTCGGGGTCACCCGAGGACCAGTTCTCTTTTTGGTTAATGATTGTGTCGATACAGACCGCAGTTTTTCCGGTCTGGCGGTCACCAATAATCAACTGGCGCTGGCCTCGACCAATGGCCGTCATAGCGTCAATGGCCTTGATGCCGGTCAGCATGGGTTCTGTCACCGGCTGGCGCTCGACGACTGATGGAGCCTGGACTTCAAGTGCACGGCGCGCGTCAGCGGCGATTGGACCCAGACCGTCGATTGGGCTACCTAATGGGTCCACGACTCTACCCAGGAATGCGTCACCGACTGGGACGGAGAGAACTTCACCGGTGCGACGAACGGCCTGTCCCTCTTCGATCTTGGATGAGTCTCCAAGGAGAACGCAGCCGATTTCGCGAATATCGAGGTTCAGCGCGATTCCCAGCAGGCCTCCTTCGAATTCAAGTAGTTCGTTCGTCATTGCCGAGTGAAGTCCTTCAACTCTGGCAATTCCGTCGCCGGTTTCTAGTACACGGCCAACTTCTTCTCGGGCGGTTGCCGGCGAGTACGCCGCGACGTTCCGCTCGATCGCTTCCCGGATTTCTTCCGGTCGGATCGTCAGCTCCGTCATGGGGTCCTGCTCTCTGTATCAGGCCGCAATGCGGCGGTTTGATTGTGGTTCCTGTCGTGATGAAAATGTTCAGTTGTGGTCACGCTGGTCTACTGCCTTGCTTATTAGTCTTGCTTTCTATCCAAGGATTGCTCGATGAGCCGCTTCTAGTCGTGATGAAATTGTTCCGTCGATCACTTCGTCGCCTATCACGACGTAGACCCCGCCCAAGACTGTCGGGTCAACTTCCACGTTGAGTCGAACATTCCGACCTTTGAGTGCAGTGAGCGCCGCGATCAAGCGTTGGGACTGTGAGTCAGATAAGGGCCGTGCAACCCTGACCTGGGCCACCATACGCTGGCGCTGAGCAGCCGCGAGGTCACCAAGGCGAGTTATTACGGCATCCAGCCGTCGACCATGAAGGTGAGAAACCGAATACTCCAGCAACTGCCGAGTCGCAGTCGTTGCAGTTGAGTGCAATAAGTCTTCCACGATTGCCGCCTTGGTGCTTCCCGCGGTTGCTGGGTTTGTGAGAGCCATTTGCAACTCGGCCGACTGATCAACTGCCCGACCAAAAAGGAAAATTTCCTCCTCGGTTGAGTCAAGTGTGTTATCCACCTGCGCAACTGCAAGAACGGCCTGCGCCGCCAGTTCTTCCAGCGAAAGTACTAGGTCCATATCCTCCGACCATCGCTGTGACACGACGGTAACCAGCAAATCTGAGGCGTTAGGACCAACCCGGGGGCCGAATACTTGGGTGGCAAGATTCTGGCGAACCTCGATACCTTGTCCGGAGTCTGCTAGCGCTAAACGCAGAACCTTCTCCGAGTCAAGAAGCGCCGCGATTGCAAATAGTTCAGTGCCCAATTGGCCGCGATCAACTTCGGCTGGCAACTGATCCAAAACCCCGCTACACAGAGCGAGTGCATCCCGACTTGATCCAAGCATTACTTCGATGCCACCTTTTCAAGGTCGGCAATAAACGCATCGACCGTCGAGGAGACTCGAGCGTCGTTGGCCAGTGCCTCGCCCACCACTTTGTCCGCTAGGTCAAGCGCTAACTCACCGACCTGTCTGGTCAGGGCTGAGACAGCCTGAGCTCGCTCAGCAGCCATTGCTGCCTCCGCGGCGGTCGTAACGCTCGCTGCCGCTACTCGCGCTTCATTGCGTGCCTCGTCCACGATTGCAGCACGATCTGCCTGTGCAGCGGTACGGATGGCAGAAGCTTCCTCACGGGCACCAGCAAGTTGCTTTTGGTATTCCAAGAGAACTGAAGCGGCCTCCTCCTCAGCTTTACCGGCACGTTCTAATCCGCCCTCAATTAAGTTAGCGCGCTCGTCAAGTGTCACCTTAATTTTGGGGAGCACAAACTTGGCCAAGGTGCCAAATACCAGCAGGAATGCAATCAGGCCGATGATTAATTCATCAAGCGGCACTGCGAGCACTGACGGCATTTCCTCGCCCTCAGCGGCGAGGAGTGTGGCTAATTCAAACATGTAGTCCTCTTTCCCTGTCTTGGTTGGCTAATTCGTACTTAGTAGCGAATCAGGTACCGAAGACGAAAGGAACAACGAAGCCAATCAAGGCTAGTGCTTCGGCGAGTGCGAAACCAAGAAGCATGTTCTGGCGAATAATGCCGTAAGCCTCTGGT
This sequence comes from Actinobacteria bacterium UBA7422, assembly GCA_002469525.1. Lineage (GTDB taxonomy): Bacteria > Actinomycetota > Actinomycetes > S36-B12 > S36-B12 > UBA4592. The sequence goes on along the minus strand of DKME01000070.1, from coordinate 37,631 downwards.
TGACGAGCAATTGCTTGCACACCCTGTCCAAAGATGATACCGATACCGATACCTGGGCCAATTGCTGCAAGGCCGTAACCGATTGAGCCAATGGAACCGGTGAGTTCCGCGAGAAGCGACATATCGTTTCCTTTTCATTGCGCACCGGCGGGTGCCGGTCCTACTGGTTATATCAACTTATATCAACACAGTTGATGTGATCTTTTCAATTTTTTTATTCAGTTTTAAGACTTGCAGGTAATGCTTTCTTCCTAGTGTTCCGCGTGCAGCGCACTGCCAATGTAGACGGCAGCGAGCAACGTAAAGATATAGGCCTGCAGCGCCTGGATGAAAGCTTCGAATCCTGTGAGAAAGACCGCAAGGCTGAAACTCGCTGCCGACCCAAGGATCCCAATGACACTGAAGCTCAGCAGGTAGAACGCAGCGACACTGAATGTTGCCAGAAGCAAGTGACCCGCAAACATGTTTGCGAATAGTCGAACTGCGTGCGTAAAGGGCCTCACCAAGAAATTCGAAATCAGTTCAATCGGTGTTAAAAGAATGTACATAACCTTTGGTACACCAGGGGGGAACATAATGTTTTTGAAGAATCCCACAAAGCCTTGCTTGTAAATCCCGAGCGGCACCCACGTGACGTACACGATGATGGCAAATGTGACCGGGATTGCAAAAATAGATGTCACGGGTAGTTGCGCACCCGGAACCACACCCCAAAAGTTCAAGATCCACACCAGGAAGAAGAAGGAGAAAAGGAACGGGATGAACTTGTCTCCGCCCTTGCCGATCGTCTCCCGGACAATTCCGTCACGAATGAAGAGGTATCCCAATTCGCCTACATTCTGCGCGCCTCGTGGAACCAACTTTGGCTTGCGAAATGCGTAACCGAAGAAACCAATGATCAGGACCACGGCGAGAAACAGAAGTACGGTGACTTTCGAGACATTGAAGGACAAGCTTCCAATTGTGAAACTGAAGATCGCATCGAATTGAAAAATTTCAGCGCCGGGGGCGGGGAAACCACAACCTGAAAAGAGGTGACAGTCGGGGCTACTGGACGCGATTACGCCGAATGCCATCAATGATCCCCTTCGAGCCTAGAACCTGCACGTGTATTTGCACTGCCTTGCAAAGCTTTGTTCTCGCGAGCAAGCCCGCTGAAAATCATGTAATACGAGAGTCCGAGTCCAACCAATGCGCCCACAGCCATGAACAGCGATCTGTGTCCCAGCCACAAGGAAAGAACAAATCCAAGCCCCGTATACAAAATCAAGCCGGATATGAGCCGACTTGAGATTATCCACGCGGTGTTGTCCATTGCAGCAAATTCACGAACTGGTGCATTTCCTGAAATCGATCTTGCGCGCGAACGGTACCACTTGGGATCCCCAAGTGACCCTTCGGGTTGATTGGAATCGAGTGTCATGCCTCACCTTCTTTCGAAGGAACGGAGCCTTCTGAGTTCGGTTCAACGTACAGCACCTTTGTTGTGCCGAATATCCATACTTCAAGGATGGTCCATACCAGCGTGCACACCAGAATTGCTAAAGCAAAAGCCTTGGTATTGAAGGCTGTTGTGTCTGCAAAGAGAATTAAAATGACAAGAAGGACGCCAATTTTGGCTAGGTAAATGGTTAATGCCATGGTCAGAGCCATTTGCGGGTTATTACGCAAAACTGAACCCAACGCAAACTGGCCAACCGCGAAAAAGGCGAGGACAAGGATCGTGCCCAGCGCAGCACCAAGAGCTGCAAGACCACCGGAGACAATGGCCGAGACAATCACAACAATCCCACCTGCAACAGCAGTACCTAAACCGGCCCTGCGCAATACCAGGGAGTCGATACTCCTAGCACTTTGCACGTGATAAACCTCTTCGCTTCGGGGTACGTCTAACCAATATTCCGTGGTTGCACGCTATCGCATAGGTATAGGCGGTGCTCAGCCGATTCGATCAATCCGTCCCGGGCTTTCGTTTACTTGCCCGTTGCCAAGATCTGAGGGCGTTTGTTTCATCAAAAACACGAGAATGACGATCCCCACGGCGGTTCCAACCCCTGCATAAATCAACGGGAAGAACGCAATTGTCAGAGCCGCTCCAGCGATCAATGCCGTCCATGCGTACATCAGGAAAACTGCTCGCCGTTGTGAGTGGCCCATCTGCAATAAACGATGATGTAAGTGTTGCTTGTCAGGAGCAAATGGATTTCGCCCCGCGCGCGTGCGCCGGATTACCGCAAGACCAAGGTCAACGAGCGGGAGCGCCATGACGGCTAAGGGCAAGATCACCGGCAGAAGCGTTGGCAAAAATGCACCCCCGGAAAGTGCGCTTGGGTCAACCTGTCCAGACAGGGTGATCGTGGCAGCAGCTAAGAGCAGGCCTAAGAGCATGGAACCGGTGTCACCCATGAAAATTCTTGCGGGAAATAGGTTGTTGGGGAGAAAGCCGAGTCCCATACCCACGAGGACAACGCTTACCAGGGTAGCCAAGGTCGCGCGTTCCAGGCCGAGTTCAACTGAAAGAACATAGGCATAAATGAAGAAAGCTCCAGCGGCAACAGCAACGATTCCTGCCGCTAAGCCGTCAAGGCCATCGACAAAGTTAATAGCGTTGATGCTGACAAGCACGATGATCACGGTAAACAAAACACTCGTGAGTGGATCAAGAACGAACGTCCCCCCAATGGGCAGCCAAATAATTGCTATTCCCTGGAATGCCATGACTCCCGCTGCTAGGACTTGGCCTGCTAGTTTCGTCGGCGCGTCAAGTCCCCATTTGTCATCGACTATTCCCAAAATCACGATGATTGCGCAGCCGGACAGTAGGGCCATAACTGTATTGGATCCGTCGAAAACGGCGCTCATCATGGGCAACTTGCTTGCAAGGAGTAACCCCATGAGCAATCCACCAGCCATGGCGAGCCCACCAAGTCGCGGTGTTGGAGTGTCGTGAACATCACGATCTCGAACCGGGGCGACCATCCCCCACTTCAATGCAAGAGCCCGCACCGGTGGAGTCAGGAAATAAGTCACGGCAGCAGCAGCAAAAAGACACAGCATGTACTCGCGCATGACCTACTCCCTCCTATTCACAATCAAAAGTTGATCACCGAGCGTAAGCAGGAAATTCCGAAACTAAATTGTGCGTGAGACGAGCAATTTCTTCACTCGGAGCGCTCGCGCGCACGGCCTGGTCAATTAATTCTGCGATAACTTCCATCTGGGCTGTTCCCATTCCTTGGGTTGTCACCGATGGAGTCCCCACGCGGATACCAGAAGCAACTGATGGTGGCAATGTGTCAAATGGAATTGCATTTTTATTGAGAGTTATTTGAGCAGTATCACAGCGCGCCTCTGCCTCACTGCCGTTGACACCGGTTGCTGAAAGATCAATGAGCGCCAAATGGGTGTCGGTACCTCCGCTGACTGGCCGCATCCCTCTTTGGGCAAGGCCAGCAGCGAGAGCCTGCGCGTTGAGAATCACCTGTCGCGCATAATCCTGATACTCGAGGGTGCTCGCCTCTTTGAGCGCCACAGCTTTTGCCGCTACCGCGTGCATCAATGGTCCACCCTGCATCATGGGGAAAACTGCCTTGTCAATTTTGGCAGCGTGCTCTTCCTTGCACAGCATCATGCCGCCACGTGGACCCCGAAGCACCTTATGCGTGGTGAAACACACAACGTCCGCATACGGGACTGGGCTAGGAATTGCCTTTCCAGCAACAAGACCAATGAAGTGTGCGGCATCAACCATCATGATCGCACCAACCTCGTCTGCAATTTCGCGGAATCCAGCAAAGTCAATAAGTCGCGGGTACGCGGTTGCTCCACAAATAATCATTTTGGGTTTGTGCTCAATTGCCAATCTGCGGACTTCAGCCATGTCAATGAGGTCTGTTTCAGGTTGAACACCATATGACACAACGTTGAACCATTTACCCGAAAAATTAACGGCAGAGCCATGCGTGAGGTGACCTCCATGCGGCAAACTCATGGCCAGAACCGTTTCACCTGGCTTAACGAATGCACCATAAGCAGCAATGTTTGCACTGGCGCCGGAATGCGGTTGCAAGTTCGCGTGCTCCGCACCAAAAAGTTCCTTGGCTCGTTGAATCCCGATCAGCTCGGCTCGGTCAACCTCAGAGCAGCCACCGTAGTAACGCTTACCTGGATAACCCTCGGCGTATTTATTACTTAAGGTAGAGCCTAGCGCTGCCAGAACTGCCGGTGAGGTGAAGTTCTCGCTCGCGATCAGTTGCAAACCTCCGCGTGCTCGCTCCAACTCAGCGAGCAGGATTCCTGCAATATCGGGATCCTCTGCTTCAAGCTCCGAAAAATCTGGGCCCCAAAAAGTCACGCTGTCACATCCCTTTCACCAGCAGGAGCGGCACTCCCACACTTCTATATGAAGGCTCCCACTCTAGAGGAGTCTTTCCATAAATGCAGTTTCGCAGTTACACGGTTACCCCGTGTTGAGCAATAAAATCTGTCAATTCGCCAGGGTTGAGTGCCCCTTCTCGCAGAATCTTGGGTAGCGCCTCAGTGCAGTCCACTATCGTGCTGCCAGATCCTGACTTAAGGTCGCCAGCCGCTATCACTACTGAAACTGCATCAACATCACATAAATCTAGTTGGGCACTCTCCGTGATTTGCGCCATGCCAGTTGGTTGCGCACTCGAGGAAGAGAGTGGACCTGTTGCGGCGAGCAAATCTAAAAGATACGGATGACGCGGCATCCGGACTGCGACCGGTGCACCAATCGGATGATCCCAGGCGAGCGTCGTCCCAGCCGGAAGGAGCAGGGTGAGATCACCCGGCCAAAAACACTCCATGAGGTCCCGAGCAACTACCGGAATACTCGACGTAATTCCAGAAACCGCATTCGAGTTGGGAACCAAAACGGTCAACGGGACATTGGGAGCGAGTCCTCGGTACTCACGCAAGAGTGCCGTCCCTCGGGGCGAAAATGAATCCGTGACCACCGCGTACTGCGACTCTGTGGGAACGATTACAAGTCCACCTCGTCGAATCGTCGAGTAAGCCATTGAAATCGCTCGCGCTCGGTTTTGAGAATCACCTGCTTCGATTCGGACACTCACGAGAGCAGCCTAAACCCGAGTGGCCAAGGTGAATCGAGGTCGTTGGTTGAAGTCTTGTCGATCACTTACTTGCATAAAGAGTGGTTGACCTGGAATCCCGGCGGTGTAAATCTCGAGTTCAGAATCCAGCACCGTTGACTCAAGCACTCCCACGACACTGGCTTCATGAGCCTCGGGGCCTTGAACATCCGCGTGTTCCACCACCAGTAAACCGCCCGATTTGAGCAGCACGGCAGCCGTTTTTGCGATACCTCGGATAACGTCGAGCCCGTCTACCCCACCATAAAGCGCTATAGACGGTTCGTGGACTCTCACTTCAGGGTCACGGGGAATCATGTCAATTGGGATATAAGGAGGATTGCACGTCACAACATCGCACACACCTGCCAGTGCGAGAAACACGGCCGAGGTGAAGTCTGTTGCATCCAGTTGGTGAATCTCCACGGTAGCTTCTGATCCGTATTTTGCTACATTTTTTTCAAGCCAAAGGAACGCCTCAGAACTAATTTCCACACCAGTAACCCTGGCACCTGGAACTTCAATGGCAAGTGAAAGCGCAATTGCACCTGAACCGGCACATAGATCAACTGCGATGGGTGCGTCACGCTCCCGCATAAAACGAATTGCGGCCTCTGCAACAAGTTCGCTCTCTGGACGAGGGATAAAGACGCCCGGGCCAACGCCCAGTTCTACATGACGAAATGCAGCGGATCCAGTGATGTGCTGGAGCGGAATGCGATTCAATCGCTTCGCTAATAGTCTTTCAAAAGCTAGTCGATCTTCGTCGTCGATGGTGTCCTGCATAAAAAGTCTGTTGCGGGGAAGTCCAAGAACGTGGGCTAGTAACTCCGCGGATTCTATGTTGGCTGAATCAATTCCAGCTTGCGAAAGCCGCTGAGCCGCATCGACCAAGTGATCACGGATGGTCCTCACGCTGAGGGCTCTGCCAACCGACTCTGCTGGTCAGCACTCACGCAGGCCTCAATGACCGCATCCATGTCTCCGTCGAGAATCTGATCCAAATTATGAGACTTGAAACCCACCCTGTGGTCATTTAGACGATTCTCGGGGAAGTTGTAAGTCCGAATTCGCTCGCTGCGATCGACAGTTCGAACCTGAGAACGCCTGATATCCGATGCTTCCTTAGCCGCGTTCTCCTCTGCGACAGCAAGAAGCCGAGCCCTCAGGATTCGCATTGCCTGTTCACGGTTTTGAAGTTGACTCTTTTCGTTTTGACAGGAAACGACTACACCAGTTGGCAAGTGCGTGATCCGAACCGCGGAGTCAGTGGTGTTAACGCTTTGCCCGCCTGGACCCGAGGATCGGTACACGTCAATGCGTAAATCATTGGGGTCGACCGTGACGTCAACGTCCTCGGCTTCCGGCGCCACCATCACGCCTGCCGCGGATGTGTGAATGCGACCTTGTGACTCCGTAACGGGAACTCTTTGCACTCGATGAACGCCACCTTCAAAACGAAGACGTGCGTATGGGCCCTCTCCAGGACCTGGAGGCGTCTTTGATTTAACTGCAATCGAGACATCCTTGTAACCACCCAAATCTGACTCCACTGCATCAATCACTTCTGTAGACCAACCACGTCTCTCGGCGTAACGGAGATACATCCGCATCAGGTCATAAGCAAAAAGTGCGGATTCGTCACCTCCTTCGCCTGCCTTGATTTCTACGATTACATCTTTGTCGTCCATGGGATCGCGGGGCAGGAGCAATTCAGTGAGTTTTTCGGCAAGGGCTGCTTGGATTGGCAAAAGCTCGAGAACTTCCGCGGCAAATGATTCGTCCTGGTCTGCTAGTTCCGTTGCCGTTTCCAAATCGGAGGTAACCGACAACCAGTCTCGGTAGGCGCCCACGATTGGGCGAAGCGCGGCGTAACGTCGGCCAAGTCTGCGAGCTTGCGCTTGATCTGCATGGACCGCAGGATCTGCGAGTCCCGATTCGACCTCGTCGAGTTCACTTGCAAGTTGGGCACATGATTCGAACATGATTGGCTCCTAGACTTGCACTTGTCGGTATTACTTGTCGGCCACGACTGATTGATTCGTGGAAACACGGTGAAAAAACGGGCGCCGGTCTGGGACCGACCGCGCGACGGGGGAGACACGCGGCCGATCCCAGACCGGCGCCCGGGAAAAAGTTAGACAGATTCTACTTTCTCATCCTTCGCAGCAGTTGCTCCATAACGATTTTGGAATTTGGCAACCCGGCCACCAGTGTCGAGAATTTTTTGCTTGCCCGTGTAAAAGGGATGGCAATTTGAGCATACGTCAGCATGTATACTTCCGCTCTTTGCCGTGCTTCGCGTTTGAAACGAGCTACCGCACGTGCAGGTAACCGTTGTCTCAACGTAATCTGGGTGAATTCCAGCCTTCATTTCAATCTCCTTAATCATTGCCCGGGTCGAAATGACCATTCAAAAATCTTTATTTCGTGAACCGGGATCCCCTAGTATGCCACGCTCACGCACCAAGAATTCGAGTCCCCCCCAAAAAAATGGTCAGTCTTCGTCGCTTGATCCTGGACCAGAAGGCGTTGTCTTCTGAACTTGCTTGAGGAACTCATAATTGGTCTCAGTCTCCCGCAACTTATTAAGCAGCAGGTCAATTGACTGTTGTGGATCGAGTGCGTGGAGCACCTTACGAAGTGTCCATACGATTTTGAGTTCTTCGGGAGAAAGCAACAATTCCTCCTTGCGTGTACCCGAAGGATCGACGTCAACGGCCGGAAAGATCCGCTTGTCCGCCAATCGACGATCCAACTTCAGCTCCATATTGCCGGTTCCCTTAAACTCCTCAAAGATTACTTCGTCCATTCGTGAACCGGTTTCGACAAGGGCAGTCGCCAAAATTGTGAGCGATCCACCGTTTTCGATATTGCGGGCGGCCCCAAAAAACTTTTTTGGTGGATACAAGGCAGTGGAGTCAACGCCACCGGAAAGAATTCGACCCGAAGCAGGGGCTGCCAAGTTATATGCCCGCCCAAGTCGGGTCATGGAGTCCAAAAGGACAACAACGTCTTGACCAGACTCCACCAGTCGCTTGGCTCGCTCAATTGCGAGTTCCGCGATGATCGTGTGGTCTTCAGCGGGCCGATCAAATGTTGAGGCTATAACTTCGCCTTCAACACTTCGCTGCATGTCTGTTACTTCTTCTGGACGCTCGTCTACGAGCACGACCATCAGGTGACAGTCAGGGTCGTTTACCGAGATGGCGTTTGCAATGGCTTGCAAGACCATGGTTTTGCCCGCCTTCGGGGGCGAGACGATCAAACCGCGCTGCCCTTTACCAATTGGGGCAACAAGATCAATCACGCGCGTGGTGAGGTTAGTACTCGTCGTTTCCAACTTTAAGCGCTCTTGCGGGTACAAGGGAGTCAATTTGGAAAACTCTGGACGACTTTTAATTGTTTCGAGGTCGTAACCATTTACTGAATCAACCTTGACCAGCGGATTGAACTTCTCACGACGTTCGCCTTCGCGCGGCTGCCGCACCGAACCGATAACGGCGTCTCCCTTTCTAAGGCCCAGCTTTCGAACGAAAGACAACGAAACGTATACGTCATTGGAACCTGGCAAATAGCCACTTGTGCGGACAAATGCGTAGTTGTCTAGAACATCAAGGATTCCTGCTACCGGGAGGAGTACATCGTCCTCTGTGAGTTCGACTTCGTAGTCATTGAAATTGTTTTGTCCACCTGAAGATCGTCGATTATTTGATGGGCGATCACGGCGATCCCTACGATTTCGGTTGCGACTGCGTGAATTGCGATCCTCTGAACCACCATTGCGATCTTCATCACCGTCATTGTT
>DKME01000070.1:0-28643 GCA_002469525.1 Actinobacteria bacterium UBA7422 | reverse complement strand
CGATCGTTATTATTCCGATCGCGATTGTTGCTATTTCTGTTATTTCGCTCCCGGTTGTTGTTGCGATTGCTGCGCGGCTCTTGCTGGGAGCCTTCTCGTGACTCTGACTTGACGGGTTCTTCCGCGGCAGGAGCAGCGACTTCCTTGGTCTCGTTGTGAGCAACTTCCTTGATTTCCGTTGCAGCTTTGGGCGCGGAACGGCGCACACTGGCTTGCTTTTGCCGGTCACCAATCGCTGTCACCAAGTCTGACTTGCGCATTGCACTCGATCCGGCAATACCAAGTTGCTGTGCGAGTTGCTTCAACTCGGGGAGCAACATGCCGGAGAGACCGTCTGAGCGACGCTTTGAATCTGTTGTTTCTGACACTAATAGTCCTTCATGTGTGTGGGTGAACTGCACCCTGGGCCAAACTTGAGTCCGTTTGTAAAGTACCCATGAATAATTGAACTGCGCTCCGACAAGACTTCATTCATGTCGACTTGGCTACGTTAGATTGTATGAATCTAGCCTGTCATTTCCTATGAATACGTTCCTTAACGGAGGCTGCCACGACTGTGGACGGTTCAAGGCTAACACAGCGTATGTGCTACACCCAAAAAGGGCCTAAACCGGGAGTGGCAAAATCCGGACGCCCTCAAAATCAACGGGTACGGCGATCCGCGTCCATTCCGGTGGAACCTCGGACAATGCCGTTTCAAGTTCATTGATCCGGTTTCGGTCCACTAAGAGTAAAACTGCAGGTCCAGCGCCAGATGCCATTGCTGCGATCCCCTTTGATCGCAAACTTGCAATTATGGCGGTTGTCTCTGGGTAGACACTTGCTCTCGCGTCCTGGTGCAATCGATCTGATGTTGCTTCTAAAATTAGGCTTGGGTCTTGCGACATGGCGTAGACGAGCAGCCCCGTCCGAGACAGATTATGGCAAGCAGCTGAACGATCCACCTGTTGCGATAGGACCCCACGAGCCTTGGATGTTGCAAGGCCATGGGGTGGGATCAAGACAATGGGGACCAGATCCGGATGCACTGTTGGCTGAACAGCATCCGCGGTATCCGGGGCCCCCGTCCCGCTGCTCACCAGCCATGAAACGTTAAATCCACCATAAAGTGCCGCAGATAAATTATCGGGATGGTTTTCGAATTCCAGTGCAATGTTCAAGACCTCTGAATCAGTTAACAGATTTTCGCCACCTTCAACTAGAGACCTTGACATAATCAAACCACCGACAGCCGCAGACGCTGAGGAACCGAGTCCCCTTCCATGCGGGATTGCATTCCGACACTTCAAAATAAAACCGGGAGGAGTCGCGTTCATGGCGGTGAATCCGCGGTTCATGGCTCGTACCACTAAATTCGTTTCGTCGGTCGCGACGCTTTCGGCGCCTTCCCCTTCGACATCAACTTTGATCCCTTTGTCATTGGTAACCATGGCTATGAGTTCGTCATGCATAGCTAGGGCTAGGCCCATTGAGTCAAAACCCGGACCTAGGTTGGCACTTGATGCTGGGACGATCAAGCGCACGGCACCTGAGACGAATGCGATGTCGCTCATCACGCGAGGCCTAATCTTTCGGCGGCGAGTTGCGAATCAATGGAAATACTTAGGGGGTCTGCCGCGCCCTCCAACGCCCACTGGGGATCCTTTATCCCGTTGCCGGTGAGCGTGCATGTGATTACTGAGTCATCGGGGACCTTCCCCGCAGCATGTATCTTGAGTAGCCCCGCGACACTTGCCGCACTCGCGGGCTCGCAAAAAAGTCCCTCTTTCTCCGCGATCAGATGATAGGCCGCAAGGATTTCTTGATCAGTCACAGAGTCGATGAGGCCGCCGGAATCATCGCGTGCAGAAAGCGCTTGATCCCAAGAGGCGGGTTTACCAATCCGGATGGCTGTTGCGATTGTTTCTGGATTTTCTACAGGTGAACCAGTGACTAGGGGTGCTGCGCCAGCAGCCTGGAATCCCCACATCGCTGGCAACGAATCGCTCACTCCGGAGTCCCGGTATTCTTGAAAGCCACGCCAATAGGCCGTGATGTTTCCAGCATTTCCGACCGGAAGGCAATGGATGTCGGGCGCCTGTCCGAGTCGATCCACAATTTCGAAAGCCGCAGATTTTTGTCCTTCAATGCGGACTGGGTTCACACTATTAACTAGTGCAACGGGGTAATTCTCGGAGAGTTCTCGAGCCAGTACTAGACAGTCGTCAAAATTCCCCTCAACCTGTAAGAGAACTGCGCCGTGCACCACGGCTTGAGCAAGTTTTCCCATGGCAATTTTTCCTTTAGGAATGAGGACGGCACAGGTCATGCCGGCCTTGACCGCGTATGCCGCCGCACTCGCTGACGTATTGCCTGTTGAAGCACAGATAACAGCTCGAGCCCCTTCACCGGCCGCGTGTGAAATTGCCATGGTCATGCCACGGTCTTTAAATGAGCCGGTGGGATTTGCACCTTCGTACTTCAGCCACACTGATGCACCCACGATTTCGCTGAGCGTGCACGCGTACACCAGCGGGGTACCGCCTTCTCCAAGGCTGACTACCGGGGCAGACGGTGCAAGTGGCATGCGATCGCGATACTCAGTGATTACCCCGCGCCATTGATGTGCCATCTACTCTTCACCTTCGACTCTCATGACCCCGAGGACCTGTCGGACTTCATCCATTGACCTCAGTTGATCAACTGTGGCTCGCAGAGCCGATTCGCTACCGCTGTGAGTGCGCACTACTAGCCCGGCTTCGACTCCGTGACCGTCCTGTCTCACGACCTGAATGCTAACTCCATTGGCCGCAAAAGCATTTGCTATCGCGGCGAGTACACCTGGACGGTCTTGGACGTCAAGATTCACGTAGTAACGAGTTTCCGCTCTGCCAATGTCGAGGACCTGAAGGCCAGAGTAGGTGCTCTCCCCCGGCCCACGCCCGCCTAAAACGCGATGTCGCGCTGCTGCAACGACGTCCCCGAGAACCGCGCTGGCTGTTGGGTCGCCCCCTGCTCCACGGCCATAGAACATCATTTCACCTCCAGCTTCGGCGTGAATAAACACGGCGTTGAAGGAACCCCGAACATTTGCTAACGGATGGTGAAGAGGAATCATCGCCGGGTGCACTCGAACGACAATCCCGTCTTCTTCTCCAGTATCTGCCACCAACTCTGCGATTGCCAACAATTTGATGACAAACCCCATTTCACGAGCAGCCTGAATGTCGGCCTTGGTCACCTCCCCTATGCCCTCGCAGTACACATCAGCCAGGGTGACTCTCGTGTGGAACGCCAATTCAGCAAGAATGGCGGCTTTGGCCGCTGCATCAATACCGTCAACATCGAGCGCGGGATCTGCCTCCAAATAACCCAATGCATTTGCTTGATCAAAAACCTCGTCGTAATCGGCGCCTTCTTCGTCCATTTTGGTCAACATGAAGTTGGTCGTCCCGTTAACAATGCCCATTACCTTGGTGACACGATCCCCTGCCAAGGACTCTCGCAATGGGCGGATAAGAGGAATAGCCCCGGCAACCGCTGCCTCGAAATACAGATCAACCCCGTACTGTTCAGCGGCTTGGTAAAGGGCGGCACCATCTTGGGCCATCAGAGCCTTGTTTGCCGTGATAACGCTCGAACCAGACTGCATTGCAGAGAGAATAAGGCTACGCGCGGGCTCAATCCCGCCCATGACCTCAATTAAAATATCGGCGCCAGAGTGGACGACGGATTCCAAATCCGAGGTTATGAGGGATTCATCAATTCCTACTCTTGGTTTGCCGATGTCCCTAACTCCGACACCCACAAGTTCCAATCCAGCACCCACCCGGTGAGCAAGGTCATGTTGGTGTCGAGCCAGTAGTTGCGCAACCGAAGTTCCCACCGTGCCCGCACCCAACATGGCGATTCGGATCGTTGCTGCAGATTTATCGCGCTCTGACATGAATCTCCTCTGGTGAGTTATCCGGTGGTGTGCAGCCCTAGTCTGTCAAATACGAAAAAACATGCTGCATTAGCCAGCAAATGGATCCAGCGCTAGCAGGTCCTCGAAGGTCTCACGCCGAAGCACCAGTTGACTTTGGCCATCGAGCACCGAAACTACGGGGGGGCGGGGAACCTGGTTGTAATTCGAGGCCATCGAGCGACAGTAGGCACCCGTTGCTGCAACGGCGATTAAGTCACCTGGACTCAAGTCACCTGGAAGCCATGCGTCTCGAACGACTATGTCACCTGATTCGCAATGTTTTCCCACTACACGACACAGGATCGGTGCCACTAGCGAAGTTCGGGAGACGAGTGCCACCGAATATTGGGCCCCATAAAGTGCCGTTCGGATATTGTCGCTCATGCCGCCGTCGACCGAGACATACGTGCGCTCGCCTCGATCCAAAGCAACTTTTTTCACGGTGCCCACCTCATAGAGTGTGATGCCTGCCCTGCCAACAATTGCCCGCCCTGGCTCGAAACACAGTGAAGGGATTGGGATCCCAACGGCCTCGCACTCCCTGATCACGATTGCGCGAATGTGAATGGCCATTGCGTCAACGGATAGTGGATCATCTGCTGGCAGATATGCAATCCCCATTCCCCCGCCCAGATTGAATTCCTGGCATTCGATCCCCTGGGTGTCATAAATCGAGTAGGCGACGGACACAACTCTGGCAGCCGCAATTTCAAACCCCGCTGAGTCGAAAATCTGTGAACCTATGTGCGAATGCAAGCCGACAAAGTGCAGCGATGGCAACTTGGAAATCCTGCGCACAGCCTCTTCCACGTCGCCCTCAGCAACCGATAGCCCAAACTTCTGGTCCTCGTGAGCCGTGGCAATGAACTCGTGAGTGTGCGCCTCGACTCCGACAGTCGCACGAACAAGAACTTTGGCCACAACATTCACCTCGGTCGCGATAGCTGCAACACGCACTATTTCGTCGAAAGAGTCGATAACGATTCGTCCCACGCCGTATTCAAGAGCTGAGCGAATTTCATCTGCAGACTTGTTATTTCCATGCATGAGCAATTTCTCGCCGGGTACACCGGCTCGGATCGCTACGGCTAGTTCACCACCTGTTGCAACGTCAATTCCCAGTCCTTCTTCAACTACCCACCGCGCAATCGCAACACTGAGAAAAGCCTTTGCCGCGTAGTAGACTTGACCACCAATGTTGTCTGCCAAATACGCGTGTGCGAACTCCCGGGCCCGCATACGAACGTCTTGTTCATCAAAGAGAAATAGAGGAGTTCCGAACTCGGCAGCCAACTGCACCACACCGACTTTGCCGATCTGAAGCTCACCCGACGGCGTTCTGAGAGCGCTTTGCGGCCACACATGTGACGCAGCATTATCAGCTACCGAACTGATAGCCTGCAATTCTTGAACCATTTGAGCGTGGCGTGGTCCAGCCGGGTGTGCTTGCATACACAAAGTCTAGTGGCCGCTACATTTTTTCTGGAGCGCTGACTCCAAGGAGATCCAAGCCGTTTGACAGTGTTTGCTGTGCTGCCGCGCACACCCACAGCCGAGCGATATGAGATTCACTCAGTTCTTCATCTGAGCGGGGCAGCACTCGGCATGCGTCATAAAAACGGTGATAAGCAGTGGCAAGTTCTTCTAGATAGCGGGCAACTCGGTGGGGTTCTCGCAATTCCGCCGCCGTTGCAATCACTGCCGGGAACTTCTCTAGAACGCCGAGCAATTCATTCTCTTGATCCGAGTTAAGCAGTTCGGGTTGGAATTCAGCTTCGCGCCAGTTAACTCCCAGGTCGCGTGCATTTCTTAGTACAGAACTGATTCGAGCGTGTGCGTACTGCACATAAAAGACCGGGTTGTCATTAGCCTTGCGAGCAATTTCTTCCAAATCAACAACAAGCGGTGTGTCGACCGGGTAGCGAGCTAATGTGTAGCGAGCCGCGTCCACGCCTACTTCTTCAACGAGTTCTTCGAGGGTAACAATTTGCCCCGACCGCTTGGAGAGCTTGACCTCTACTCCCCCACGCGTAATTTTCACCAGTTGCCCGATTAAGACCTCAATATTTTCGTCCATGTCGTCTCCAGCACAGGCCGCAACAGCGCGAAGCCGATTCACATATCCGTGGTGGTCTGCTCCCAAGAGATAGATCGCGGTGTCACAGCCGCGCATCCGCTTGTCCACGTAGTACGCCGTGTCGGCAGCGAAATAGGTTCTTTCGCCATTTTCTTTAATGAGAACCCTGTCTTTGTCATCGCCGAAGGTGGTCGTGCGAAGCCACAAAGCGCCATCAGATGAGTACACATGCCCTTGCTCTTCAAGGCGCGACTGTGCTCGTTCGACCGCGCCTGATTCATAGAGTCTGCGTTCGGAATACCACACGTCAAAGTGCGTCCGGAAAATCCCAAGTACGTCTTTTTGCTGCTGTAATTGCAGGGCATAAGCCGCTTCGCGATAAGCAACCAATTGATCACTCAAGGACAACTGCGCAAACTCAGGGTGCAGTCTGACAATCGCTGCAGCCAGATCCAAGATGTAACCACCGTGGTACCCGTCTTCAGGAACTGAGTCTCCGTGTGAAGCGGCCATGACGGAAGCCCCAAATTTATCCATCTGGACACCACGGTCATTGATATAGAACTCCGTGGTGACGTCTGCTCCAGCAGCGGCCAAAACTCGAGCGAGGGCATCTCCCACAGCGGCCCATCGCGTGTGTCCTAAGTGCAAGGGGCCCGTCGGATTCGCCGAGATAAATTCAATATTGAAACTTTTTCCAGTCAAGGTGTCGTTACGACCGTAGGCGGACCCAAGTTCGACGGCCCGTTGAGCTATTTCGCCTTGCGCCCGTGCTGAGAGTTTTATGTTGACAAATCCAGGCCCTGCCACAGTAACCTCGGTGAATGCCGGATCCAGGCTCAGGCGTTCAGCGATTAGATTCCCAAGCTCCCGTGGTGGAATTGTTGAATACTTTGCTGCAACTAGGGCGACGTTCGTCGCATAGTCTCCATGGTCGCGTGACTTGGGTCGTTCCAAAGACACTTCGACCGTAGCGGTCAAAATTCCTTGTTCGCAAAGTTGATCGACGACCCGCTGCACAGCTCTACGAGTATCTTCAATTGCCACGGCGTGAGCGTATCTGCCCCATCACATGTACTGACATAGAGTGCGCATATGTCAACAGATGACGAAATCGAAAAATTATTAAGGGAAATAGGTTCACAAGATTCCCAGAAGGCCACGCCCTCGCCCAAGTCAGCTTCAAAAACTCCTGCCAAGAGCGGTGAAACAAGTTCTGGCGGGCGGATCCCCTTCGCGACTGCAGGGGCAGCGGTAATGGGTGCGGGTGGTGCAGTCTCTGGCCTAATTCTCCCAGGAATCTCGATGCTCAGCACTGGAATCGGTGCTGCTGCCGGTGCTTTCCTTATCGCCCTCATTGCCGGTCCCCCACGTTGGTTTTCCCGTTGAGCGGCGGTCCCTGTGGATCGCTTCAACGATCGAACCGCTAAAAAAGGCAAGAAAAGCCAAGTAAACCCAGATCAGAACTGCGATCGGCGCACCAAATACAACTAGGGCTGACCCCACCGTCGAGGAAAGGTCGACATAGATTCCAAAAATGCCAATAGAAGCGATTATTAAGACCGTGGAAACCAAGAGTCCTGGGGATCTCCACGTCAGGACGCCTGTCGAGCCGCTCGTCTTGCGCATGACAAACCACACTACGAAGTAGACGAGAATCGCTGGCGCTAACCAACCCAGCGAATCGAGCAGGGTAAGGAGTGTGGTTTCTACGTTCAGGCTCTTCAAAATTGCCGGCACGACGGTAACCGCCATGAGCAGCGACACCGCGACCACGATAAAAGCGAGAGCGATTAGTGCTGATTTAGCTCGAGCGATTAGTCCCGGGGCGGCACTAACGTTGAGAAATATCTGATCCTGAACTCGTAGAACTCCATGAACGACCTTCTGAGAAACGTAGATCGCCACAACAACGCTCACGATCGAAGTGATGGTAACCGATCCGGCGGATGCGGTCCGTGCCAAATTCGTTAAGGCTTCAACTGCCGTGTCAAGGCCGCTGAATGAATCCGGAGCACGACTCACCACCGATTCCCAGCCGTCAGTAAATTGCTTTTGATTCACGAAAATGCCAGCAACCGCCCCAACAGAAATTGCTAGTGGGGCCAACGCCAGAATTACATAGTACGCCAACCCACCAGACACAAGTGAGATATTCAGCGCCCCGAAGCGAGCAATAAAGTGCTGTCCAAATGCAATCGGAGGTCCTAAGTAAGGCAGATTCACTAGGTTGTTCACCCCTTCACGCAAACCGGCCACCGTGACATGTTGGCACACGGGTGCGCTGCTAGCCTTACCGTCCCCTGCCTCCGTAGCTCAGGGGATAGAGCGCCGGTTTCCGGTACCGAAGGTCGCAGGTTCGAATCCTGCCGGGGGCACAATGACCAACACACCTACTCCAGCGCGCGAGATGAATGACGTTAACCGTGTTCACTTCGCGAAATTTGACAGTTCCCTGTACCCCTACATAGTGGCGGTCTTTGTTGGGGTGTTGCTAATCTCAAATATCGGTGCGACGAAACTAATCGAATTTGGACCTTTCATTACCGATGGTGGCGTTTTCCTGTTCCCTCTCACTTACATTATCGGTGACATTCTTAGCGAGGTATACGGCTGGAAAGCCGCCCGCCGGGCAATTTTTACAGGTTTTGCCATGTCAATTCTTGCGGCACTAACTTTCTATTTTGTTCAAATCTCCCCTGCGGCCGACGCATACGAATATCAGGATGCTTTCGAGTCCGTCCTGGGGTTCGTTCCTCGAATTGTTTTGGCGAGTGTCCTGGGATATTTGGTTGGACAGCTGCTCAATGCTTATGTTCTCGTAAAGATCAAGCAAAAAACCAAAGAAAAGCATTTGTGGGCTCGGCTGATCGGTTCAACCGTTGTGGGCGAGTTCGCCGACACCCTCGTCTTTTGCACTGTTGCATTTTATGGAGTGATTACCGGGGCAGACTTTCTCAACTATGTTTTGGTGGGTTACCTCTATAAGACATTGTTGGAAGTTCTTCTACTCCCGGTCAGTTACCCCGTCATTCGGGCAATCAAGAAACGTGAACCAACCTACCTACAAAATTAGATCTTCTTGGCGTAGCGACCAGTCAAAAAACGCGCAACCCATTCTTCTTTGAACTCACGATACGTCCCCGCGTTCATGTGTTCACGGATCTGATCTACCAACCGGACTGTAAATCTCAAATTGTGAATACTTGCCAAGGTTGGAAAAATCAACTCATTAGCTTTGAAAGCATGGTGTAGGTATCCCTGGGAGAAATTCAAACAGGTGTAACAGTCACATGCGGTGTCAATGGGATTACTGTTCCCTCTGCTGAAAGCATTAGAGACGTTAAACCTGCCTTCAGCTGTAAGCAGTGCCGAGTTTCTTGCATTGCGCGTGGGAGCTACACAGTCAAACGTGTCTGCCCCGTTTTCCGCACCCTCAAAAAGATCTAGTGGTTCCCCTATTCCCAATAAGTGGCGGGGTTTATTTTCGGGTAACTCGTCCACCACCCATCCGATAATCGTGCCAAGGGTCTCTTTGTCTAATGCACCGCCAATGCCAAATCCGTCAAAATCAAGTTCACCTATTTCCTTGGCCGCCTTTCTACGCAAGTCTTCGTAGTTCGCACCTTGAACGACTCCAAAAAGCATTTGGTAGGGCTTTGAAGAATGCTCCAGCGTCAATCGCCGGTGTTCATCGATACATCGCTGTGCCCACTCAAGTGTTCGACGCATTGCGATCATTTGATACTCACGCGTGTTCATCAACGTTGTGCACTCGTCAAATGCGAACATGATGTCCGCACCAATTGCATGTTGTACTTGCATGGACACCTCAGCACTGAATCGGTGTCTTGATCCATCTAGATGCGACTTGAAAGTGACTCCTTCGTCATCGACGTGTGCTAGCCGATCCTTGCCTGGAGCGATTACGTCGCTTTCGACCGTGTTCGTGCTATCCATCGATAGTACTTTTTTGAAACCCACACCCAAAGACAGAACCTGAAATCCACCGCTGTCGGTGAATGTTGGAAGCGGCCAATTCATGAATGCACCGAGTCCACCGGCACTGTCAATAATCTCGGTGCCAGGTTGCAGGTAAAGGTGGTACGCGTTCGAAAGGATCGCTTGGGCACCAAGGTCTCGAACGCTTTCTGGCAGCACCGACTTGACGGTGCCTTTCGTTCCCACGGGAATGAATGCAGGGGTCTGGATCTGACCGTGGGGCGTAGTAATTACACCGGTTCGACCCCGCCCGTTCTCAAGCCGAGAAGTAATGTCAAATCCGTGGGTCACCGCGCAATACTACGTATTGACGGCTTTCTGGAACTGTCGGTCATAGGCCAAGCTCGTTTCCAGATCCGTAGTCATGAATTCGGAGACGGTTGCCAACAATTCAGGGGTTGGGAAAATCCATTTGTCGTCAACCAAATCAGGATCGATCTGTTCCATCGCTTCTTTGGCACCCTCCACCGGGCACACATACTGAACCCATTCGACCAGCCGCGCAGCAACCACTGGGTCGTAATAGTAGTTCATGAGGCGCTCTGCATTTGCCTTGTGAGTTGCAACCGAAGGAATCAACATGCTGTCAGCCCACAGCATTCCTCCCGAGTCTGGAATTGCGAATCCGAACTTCTTTCCCAGCGCAAGGACGTCCCCGGACCAGCCGATCGATGCGATTGCATCGCCACTATCAAGCGCAGCAATGTAGTCGTTACCCGTTACCTGTCGAATGAAACCCTCATCGACTTTCTGCACTAAGACTTCCAGCGCCTGATCAAATTCTTGTTGCGTGAAGTTTGCCATGTCAAAACCGAGCCAATTGAGCATCAGGCCCATGCTGTCAGTCATCTCAGAGAGAATCGTGACGCGCCCCTTTAGCTTTGGATCGAAGAATTGGTCGAATGAAGTTATTTTCTTTACCCCCAGTTCGCGCTCGAGTAATGGCGTATTCCAACCAATTCCAGTGAAGCCGGACTGCCACGGTAGCGAATATTCTCGACCTGGATCAAATGGAGCTTCTTTCAAGGATGGCAACAGATTTACCCAATTTGGAATTAGTTCTTTGTTTAACGGGGCCGCAAAACCTGAGGCGATGAATAACTGAACTCCCTCTTCCGTGAGAACAACAATATCGCGATCAATGCTACGACCCTGTTCGAGATTGGTACGAACTTTTGCAAAAAACTCGTTGCTGTCGTTGATATCGTCGGTGTATACAACGTCAATCCCAGTGCTCGAAATAAAGTCTCCCAACGTAGTTGGGTTCTTTTTCGATACGTCAATGTACTGGGGCCAATTCGAAAAATATACAACCTTCTCCGACTCTGAAAGATCTGTAACGCTCGGTTCAGGGCTCGGTGTTACATCGTCGCTTGGAGTGCCCGATGGAGTTGCGGTCGTGGGCGCATTTGATGTCGTGCCCGCACCGCAGGCGGCGAGTGTTGCCGCTCCGGCACCTACGCCACCAGCAACCAAAAGATTTCTACGGGAAATTGAGGTTCGCCATGTCATGTAACAAACTTATGACACTTTGGGTTCACATGCAAAGTCCCGAATGTCGCGAACATGTCGCGAACATTGCAATGAATTCCCTACCTACTGCTTGAATACCATTTGGCCAATTCAGCAAAACCTTGGTCAAGTGAAGTGACTGGATCCCAATTGAGCAAGCTTTTCGTTCTTGTAATGTCAAACCAGTGAGCGGTTGCGAGTTGTTCAACGAGAAATGACGTCAGGGGTGGTTCATCTTTACGAT
The DNA here is from genome assembly GCA_002469525.1 of Actinobacteria bacterium UBA7422. Taxonomy (GTDB): domain Bacteria; phylum Actinomycetota; class Actinomycetes; order S36-B12; family S36-B12; genus UBA4592. Next base: position 16,862 of record DKME01000070.1, on the reverse strand, counting down.
TTTTCCAGAGCACTTCCGCGGCATATCCGGCCGCAATTGCGGCTCGGAATGGGACACTGCGGGTGGGCGCCGGGAGCCCTGCAGCATTTGTTATCTGAGCTAATGTTTCTCTGACCGTTCTGGGTTGGCCGTTAGTAACCATATGAGCCAGTCCATAAGCATTCTCCGTGGCGGTAATGGCCTGGGCAAATGCACTCGCAGCATTGGTCACAAAGGTCGTGTCGATCAGGGAATAGCCCCCGTCGATCAAAAACAGCTTGCCGGCCCGCGCGCGTGAAACGACCCGTTCAATCAATTGCGTGTCCCCCGGTCCCCACACAAGGTGAGGACGCAGAGCTATTGTTTGGAAATCTGGCGAATGTGCGTTCAAGACATCGAGTTCTGCCTGTGCTTTGGTTTGACTGTAGGCGCCCCTCACTCGACCTGGATCGGCCACAGACGCACCCGCCGCGATGAGCGGTGTTCCGGTGTGAGCGACAGAAGGTGAAGACGCGTAGATGAACCGCTGGACTCCATGGCTCTTCGCGGTCTCCATGAGAAGTCGCGTTGCGCGAACATTGGATTCATAGAACTCCGCGCCGCTTCCCACTATTCCGACCTTTGCGGCTAGATGGATAACAACGCCTATGCCTTTCATCCAGTCATTGGAAAACCTTGGGGCGATTAAGTCGTCCAAATACTCCTGAACTCCTGATACGCCACTTGTATTTCGTTGGACAACAACGCACTCATGCCCCGCGGCTTGGACTTCGCGAATAACCGCTGATCCAAGCAACCCACGGCCACCTGTGACGAGCACCTTCACTTGGATCCTGCAAGTTTTTTATTCGCCCATTTTGATATTTCTTCACGATTAAGTTTTGCGTTGTGACGAATATCCGTCGGTAGCGACTTGACTCGCAGAACGGCCGCAATTGGGACTCCAGCAACTTTCCGAATTGCGCCCTCCCTTTCTAACACGGAAGGTTTCTGTGCCCGCTCGCTTTCTACATAAACGATCACTACAACTTCGCGACCCTGCGGACCAACTCCAACGCACGCGCTTTGGCGGACGAAGCCAAGTGACTCAATTCTTTGTTCAACAGGTACCGGGGTGATCACACCGGATGCAGTTGAGATCACATGCGACTTGCGTCCCTCAATCCATAGCGAACCATTAGAGTCAAGGTGGCCCACGTCTCCCGTCAAGTGCCACCCGGGGAATTGCGAACTCGCTCGTTGAGTAAAAGTCAAACTGTCGTAACTATTTTTCATGTGTGGTGCCCGTACGACAATTTCACCCATGACATCAGGATCGGTGGATAACTGATCGGGTGACTCCCACGGAGCAATGCCAATGGATACTCCAGGCAGCCCATGCCCAACGAGCACGCCAAGGTCTGACGGAGATTCAAGAATTTCGGTGAGGGTAGTTTCACTCAGCGGCAAGGCTTCTGTCATACCGTATGGCGTACGAATTGAAGCGTTTGGAATCAAGTCAGCCAGCCTGTTCAACATTGACTTAGGAACAGGCGCACCGGCGCTCAAGATAAGTCGAATTCCATCCCAATTGACGGCCTCTTTTTTGGAGTTTGCATGGTTGGGAGCTGTCTCCAAAACATTGACCAATGCGGCCGGCGACGCCCACAATAAGGTCCCACCGGCACTCCGAACGCTCACTTCCAGTGCATCGTAGGTAAGTGAGCTCGGTCTAGCAGGATCCATGTTGGGTAGCACGGATGCGATTCCAAGTGCTGGACCGAACACCGCCCAAGGAGCGAACGCAGCGATGATCACATCTTTGGGGATCAGTGAGTACTGCGACTTCAGGGCTTCAACCGTGCGTGCGATGTGGCCGCGTGAATACTGCACGCCCTTTGCCGGACCGGTTGATCCTGATGTAAAGACAACGGCACCTAGGTCACCGGCTGGGAACTCAGTATCTATTTCTAATTCAGTATCTATATCCATCTGCATAGCCCACTCGTTGCATTCGCCTTTATCGAGTTGCTTAGTAGTAATTTTTGCGCCAGGAATCTGCAGGCTTCGCATTAACGGCCAAGCTCGCGTTATTCCCACAACGTGATCAATGTGCGCACCGCGCAGGGCTTTGAACATCCCTCGCACACCCAGACCGGAATCTGCTAGCACAACAGCCGCACCGAGATTCCATGTTGCGTAAATTAATGGCAATAGTTGTGGACCCGGCGGCACAAGAAAAGCAACCCGCTCACCCGCCTTCACACCTCTGTGTGACAACTTCGACATGTAAACATTGGTCTGCGAGTTCAATTCCTGCCAGGTCGAGACTTTTCCTTCCCCCATTGACGAAAGGCCGATTGCATTGGGCCTGATCCGAGATTGCTCGCGAAGAGCAGACCCAAGATCGATTGGCGTTAACTCCAATTCAGAAACTTCAACGTTAGGCGATGAAATCCAGCTGAACACGTCCGAAACGAGCGAGGGAGCATCCTCGCTGACGAGGTGGGAGGAACCTTCATAACGGTGAACTTCCGCGTGCGGAAGACGTTGTGACAAGTCTCGCAGATAAAGATCTGAGAAAACAGGGTCATTGGGGCCCCAGCACATAAGCACTGGCGTGTTGGAAAGGAGCCCCAGGTTCTCGGCGATCTGCTCGAGTGGCCCTCGACTCTTGTGGTCCTCCTCAAAAGGGATGTCGGCGACGAATCCGTGGATTGCCTTGCGGGATGCTCGATCTCGGTACGGAGCTCGAAAACCCGCCGCCACTTCTTTAGACATTTTGGCACCGCTTAGGAGTCGGGTCCCCAGGACAAAGCCTTGGGTGTAATGCGTTACCGGTGCCAGCATCGCGCGTGCTCGCGCCAAACGAATTATCGAGGGGTTGTTAAATCCTGCAGGCTGGTGAACCGCAGTATTCAAAAGAATAACTCCGGAAATCAGATGATCCCCTGTTCTCATTTCGTTCTCCACCCAACCTAGAGAAATCGGCCCTCCCCAGTCATGAGCCAATGACATGATGGGAGTTTTGATTTCTAACTGAGCAACAGCACGTGTGAGGTCGTCGACTCTTTGGGTAAGCACCCGTGGCGAATTCGGTCTTTCGGAGTAACCCATACCGAGGTGATCAATCGCAATTACACGAATATTTATCGGGGCCGTGGCCAAGAAATTCCGCCACAAATATGACCAGGTTGGATTCCCATGTACGCATACCAACGTCAAGTCAACGGCGGGGTTTGCACCTGTGTCGAGGATGTGCATTCCCCGTGAAACTCCCTCATGATCCACAAAATTGAGGACCCTCGACCACTTGGCGTCAAGACCGGAAAGGTTTTTGGGTGGTAGTTGAGCTGGTGTGCCCACGCCTACCAGTCAATCTCGATAACGGCGGCATTAAGACCCGAACCGATCCCCATGCAAGCAATTCGATCTCCAACATGGAGGTCGTCGACCGTCTGAGCAAGGGTGAACGGTACAGATGCAGGACCGATATTTCCCTGCATTGGAAATGTTGTGGGAACTTTCGCGGGATCGATTCCCAAGGCAGCCACCAATGCCGCATTATGAACTTGGGAGACCTGATGCAAAATGTATCTATCTAGATCTGACCAGCTGAATTGCGAAGAAGCGTCGTCCCAGGTTTCTCTGGCCAACGTTACGCCTGCCTCAAGGAGCCCTCGACTATCAGTACGCATTGTGTCCAAGTCACCCATGCACAACTGATTGTGTTGGGTTGCCGCGCGGCTCACCCCTCCACGGAATCGGTGACCACCGTGAACAGATGCTTTACCAAGCACCATGGCGGCTCCACCAGAACCGAGCGTCATAGTGGCGAATTGATCGAGAACATCTTGTTTTGTCGAGTCACTTTTTTGTAGGCGGGAAATCGTCGCTTCTTGTGGCCTGCGGCTTCCTTCGCCGTCGACAATCAATGCGTATTCGATCTGACCCGAATCGATCATCATGGAAGCAACTTGCATCCCGTTTATGAAACCCAGACAGGCGTTGCTGAGATCAAAATTTAGACAGGATGAAGACAATCCAAGCTGCTCATGAATGTCCACAGAGGCAGAAGGCTCAAGTCGTTCCTTACAGACTGAGGTGTCAATGAGAAGCCCCACGGACTCGGGGCTCACGCCCGCTTCAGCGAGCGCTTTAGCGCCCGCCATAGAAGCTGCGTCAGCGAATGTCACATCGGGAGCCCACCAGCGCCGTTCTTTGATGCCTGCCAAAGACTCCAACATGCCCGGAGCTAACCCAACCCGGTCATAGGTCTGCATGAGTTGTGCGTCAATTTCGTCACTGGTTACCACGATGGGCGCAACCGCAGCGGTCACCGCGAGGATTGCGGTATCTGAATACGTGAATGTGGCATTGCCACTCATAAGGAGCCCTTCCCTGTACTTGAGCGCCTAGCCTGCCATGTAGTGGATACTTGAGCAAAGTCAGGTCGGTAGCAGGTCCGATTCAGATTAAAGGAGTTGAAGTGCGAGCCCTTCGCGTCAAGACTAGGAGACTTGTCCCTGCGCTAGCCAGCGTGACGCTAGTGATCCCTATTGCGGGTTCCCCTGCTCAAGCCGATCAAAACTTGACTCCCTCCACCTCCCACACAGATTTCTACACACAATCTCCGGACTGGGCACGTTGCGGACCAGCATGGTGCGCCAAAGTCACTGTTCCATTGGACTACGCCAAGCCGGATGGGAAGACAATCTCGCTGTCCTTGCGACGAGTCGGATCAGCAGACCTTCCCCCTCTGGTCGTGAATCCTGGAGGACCAGGATCAGCAGGCGCCGATTTCGCCCAAAGCATCGCCTCGGCCTTGAGCCCGGCAGTGCTCTCTGCGTTCACCATTGTTGGTTTTGATCCGCGTGGCACGGGAGACTCTGCACCGGTTCAGTGTTTCACCGGCAAAGCGGCAAACAATTGGCTGCGACTTGACGGAACTCCGGATACACCACAAGAAATATCGAGATATATGGCTCGCGCCGCTACCATTTCACCTTCATGCCAGCGCATGTCACCAAGAGTGGCACCTAATATCGGCACCGAAAACACGGTTAAAGATATGGACATTATTCGGTCCGCACTCAGGAGCAAGAAACTCAATTGGCTCGGATTTTCCTATGGAACGTTACTGGGAACTCGGTATGCAGAACTCTTCCCCAACAACGTGGGTGCAATGGTTCTTGACGGAGCCGTAGACCCCGCTCTTGACGCGATGGAGTTGTCTCGAGGGCAATCATCCGGGTTCCAAAAAGCCGTTTACCGTTTTGACAGGAAATATCCCGGCTCAATTAAATACATGAACTCCCTCTTAAGTTCACTTGATGTTCGAAAGATGAAGACCGACAGCGCTCAAAAACTTACTCAAAGCGAGGCAAGAAACGCCATTTTTCTTTCCATGTACAACACTTCTTTCTGGCCCGAACTGCATGGAGCCCTGAAACAGGCAGAAACGGGTGACGGGACCCAACTGCAAGGCTTGTCGTATCTCGCTAACGACCAGACATCACCCACTTCATTTTCCAGTAATGTGCTTTCGGCTTTTACCGCGATAAGTTGTTGGGACCACCCTCAAACGCCCAGTAGTCAAGGTCTTGCCCGCAATGCCAAGAAATTTGCAAAAAATGCCAGGGTCCCCGAACTCGCACGGGCCATGAGTTGGGGCAATGCGCCATGCAGCACCTGGTTTAACCACTCCTCCATTAGCCCGACACCGGCTGACACCACCACGAGTGCTCCCATACTCATTATTGGAACCACATTTGATCCGGCAACGCCACTTAAGTGGGCCAATTCGTTACACAGACAACTGCAAACGAGCTCGTTGTTGACATTCGACGGAGATGGGCATACCGCTTACTTGAGTGGAAGTGACTGTGTAGACACAGCGGTTGACCAATTTCTGCTCAGCGGAGTCGCCCCCAAAACACAAAGATGCTAGCGACTACAGATCCGAATCTTTGTCGGATTCCTTAGCCGAATCCACTTCAGCGAGAAAGGCTTCTACCTGCGCCGCTATTTGATCTGCACTTGGTATGTCAGCATCAGCGACACCGCCTGAACCGGCTATCAAGGCCTGCGCTATTTGGTCGTACTGGGTTTCGAGCGCTTGAACGACCGCGGCAAACTCGTCGTTGCCCGTGAGCTGTTCCGTGATATTGGTGAGTGATGTTTGCGCTGACTCGGGTAACGCGCCTCGGGGAATAACGATGTCGGGGCCGGCCATCAAACCGTCAAGCAAGGCGAGGGCTCCCTGTGGATAGTCAAATGACACCAAGTAATGAGGTACCTGTGCGGTAATCCCCATTGACTTAAGACCTAGCTCACCTAGGTGGTATTCCATCAATGCACCAACATGACCCGGGACTTCTATTTCGCCGACCACCGAGCCCGATCCGAACAGCAATTCTGAGTCGTTCCCATGGACGGTTAATCCGAGAGGCCGCGTGTGTGGAAGCGGCCATGGAATTGCCGAGACGCCCACCGCCAATTCGACAGCAAATTTTTGGACAACTAGGTCGACCGCAGCCAAAAAACGATTCCACTGATAGTCCGGTTCCGGACCAAAGAGGAGGAGGAAGTGTTTTCCATTTGCATCTTCCACGTCATACAGGTCTATTTTCGGGAACTGAACAGACGAAAAATGGTCCACCACGTACTGCATTCGCGGCCGGCGAGCCCGGTAGTCAATAAGTTCGTCGACATCGAAACTCGCTATCAAAGTGTTCTCGCAGTTGGCCAAAATATGCTCAGCGAGTTGACGCACTCCGCCCCCTGCGTCAACAAAGCCGCTGAATGCGTGTATCAACACAGGCGAATTCTCAAATTGGGTATCCCCGTGAAATGTAACTATCTCGGCTGGATCTCGCACTGACGCTCCTTAATTCGATATCAGTAAAGCACGACTCAAGGTGCGTTGACCACCGGTAATGTGGAGCCTTCGCCAAGGGCGAAAACTACGAACCCTCGGGTGGATCTCCGTCGACTACCTTTTTCACTGTTTTTTTGGCGGTTTTTTTAGCGGTTTTTTTGGCCGATTTCTTCACCACGGGAGCTTCTGGCACCGAAGTGACCCCGACGGGTGCTTCTTCAACCTGCGAGTCGGGCGTAGGGGGTGTTGAAACCGCGGCAGGCCACGGATCGGCTTCAATCTCAAGTGCAGCATTGACCTGATTTCGCTTCCACAGTAAAAAGGCGCCAATGCTTGCACCCACGAGGACAAGTACAGCAAGAATTTTCTTCATAGAGAGACCGTAACACCAGCCGTCTAGCAATTGCCTACTTGAACAAGATCGCTACTTCCCGGACTTTAGATACCGAGTGAATGCTTCGGTCGCCCCTGAGCCTCCGAAATACAATTCTTGCTCGGAATCTGGCAGTGTGAGTGCGTATTCACAAACCTTTACCCATGCCGACCCAATCGCCCGAGTCAGACTTGCCGCGACTGTCCCAGAGATCACGGAGCCTGCGACCAATCCGCCCGGCACGAACCGAAGCAAATGCGTTGCCACATATCGCCCGGCATAGGTCGCTCCCCCAGTCAGAATTGCGCCACCGGCAATTGACATCGTGCGTGCACGCGATCGAGGTAACCCATATATGGCGGTTATGCGCGCAATCATTGCCACTTGATTTGGTACGAGCAAAGCAGCATCGGCTACGGGAATCGGAATCGCGCCAATCCCCGTAGCCGCCACGGTTGCTTGCTTAATGACCGCGGCGGCCGCGTCTTTTTTTCGCGCACCATCCACACTTTGCGCTGCTGTTAAGGCACTCTGAGCTGCAAGCGGGACTACCTCGTAGGTTGCATCAAGCAATTCTTGTAAGCCGTAAACCACCGTGCCGCTGAAGGAATCCGGGATCGCGTTTGTCATGAAAACCTCCCCGTCACCAAAAGTTGGGAGGTTCAGCGATTCAATGTATTTCGCAAAGGCGCGTGCCTCAGGGTGAATCTCCCACAGTCCATCGCGCTGGAGAACTGGCACCTGAGACATCACGATGATTACTGGTAATCCAAGCGCGGATATGGCGGAGACAAACGCCTGCTGTGCTGACTCAAACCGTCTATCCGACCAGCGAATCACGTACCAGACAGCATGAATTCTTTTATCCTGCGAGCCACTATTGGATTTCACAAGGACTCGATCAAGACCGGCCAGGATTGCATCTCCAGAAGTTCCTGTCTCAAACCCCTCCGAGTCGTAAATCCCTAGGTACCCATTTGGGTGTCGGTAATAGTTCAATCCTTTGGTTACCGGCTCCCCTATACCTGTCGGGGCAATCGCTTGCGTGAAGATTGCGTTGAGCAGAGTTGATTTACCGCTTCCAGTCTTGCCGAAAATCGCAAGGTTAAAACATCCAAGTGAGTCAAATGCTTTCTGCAATTCTTGATCGAATAGTTGTGAGATTGCAGCACTGTCCATCGCATTGAAGCGCTGTTCAGGTTCCGCGGGCACCCGATTAGCCTACCCGGCTTGGGCGCCGGGTTATTGTGGGCAAATGTCAAGGACACGAACACCTAAACGACTGCGCTCCCTTGCGCTCGTTGCCGTCGTTCTCGGGGCTCTTGGTCTTGGTCTAGTCACGTTAGCCAACGTAATTCCAAACGGAGTTCGGGAGAATATTCTGGGTGGACCCATAACTGTTCCAGCGGCTTATTCAAGTTTAATTAAAGATGCCTCAACACGTTGCCCTGCAATCTCGCCTGAGCTATTTGCGGCTCAGATCCACGCCGAAAGTAGTTTTGATCCGCTAGCAACAAGTCCCGCTGGTGCACAGGGCATTGCTCAATTTATGCCCTATACATGGAAGCATTATGGAATTGACGGCGACAATGACGGAATTGTAGACGTGTGGAACCCCGCTGACTCAATTCATTCTGCCGCCCGTATGAATTGCATCAACCGTAAAAGTGTCAAAGGGCTCGATGGTCCAAGGTTGAAGAACACTTTTGCGGCTTACAACGCTGGCATCGGCTCAGTACTGGAATACGGTGGCATTCCACCATTTTCTGAGACAGAGAACTATGTCAAGAAGATTTTCTCAAACAGTGAATCTATAACGCTGCCATGACTGGCCTACTTAATCACCATGATCGACTGTAAATTTTCGACAACGAGTTGCCCATCCGGCGTCCACAATCTGCGAAGTTCACTCATAAAGCCACCATGAACTGAACTCACCGAGGCCTCATGTAGCAGTGGTGAGCGTTCACCGAGAACTGGCTCAATGGATTCCGGATCCACAAGTAGGTTTGCGCTAAATGAAACCGTTGCAACCATCCGCATAGCTTTCATCAGCGTAAATGGAGCAGGCCACCATGCATCGACTATTGAAAGAAGTTGTGCAGCATTCCAATGCGAGCCAGCTTCGGTCCGCTGGGGAATGTTTATCCATCCGTGAACAAGGGCCTTGTCTCCCATTGTCGGTAATGGAGTAACTGGCCTATATTCCAGATGCTGACTGAAAACTGGTCCAAAAGGCGGCCCGACCGGAGCAATGGGAACGTCTTCATGACGCGAAATTGTGGGAGGACATGCAATCCCCCAGGTAGCTGCGGGTGGGTCCAGTTCTAGTTGTTTATCCACACCCGTTACAACTTGTCCTCGAACCACAATGAGGTTTCCCTCTTGGCGAACAATCTCCACCTGCCACATTGACATTCCAGATCCACTTCGCACAAGAGTGGTCTTTACGTGATGCTTTCCGACCAAGACTGGTTCAGGGATTTGAGCGGAAATTGAACGGACTTCGCGGTCTGACTGCTCGTGTTCAACGACCGCCTCGACCATGCGGCGAATGGGCAGTCCACCCCAAGCGCCCTTCCCCTGCTGCCATGCGTCTGGGACTTCCCATCTCGACTCAAATGTATGTGGCTCAGACATCAAGCGCTCGCTGGCTTGGCATCTGCCAGGGAACCGGTTCCAGCATTCGTATCCGTGTCAACCTGCGAACCTCCGGAATTCAATGCAGATTTTTTCAACCACCTATTCCACGGAATATTCCACAATCCGCCAGGCCCATTCCACGGTTCAACAACGTCACCGCCGGTGTTGGTGTAAAAAATGACGTCACCTGGGATTGTTTTGTCGAAAATCCACTTTGCATCATTTGTAAACATATTTGTACAGCCGTGCGATCCGTTATAGACGCCTAGCCGACCATAGGCCCAGGGTGCCGAGTGGATGAACTCACCAGTAGGGGTAACTCGAGTATTCCACGGGGCCTCAAGTTCATATTGTTCATCGGGGTCAGTCAGTCCTAGTGACTCACTTCGATAAATCTTGTCGGCCTCTTTCGAGGTGTTCACGACCTTCGTCCCATTGCGTGTTTCCCATTCATTCTTGCCAAGTGAAACTTTAAAAGTTTTCACCTTGACACCGTCAATGAAAACTTTCATTTTCTTTGTCTTGCCATCGACTTTGGCGATCAACTTGCGAGCGGTCTCAAATTCATACGTCGTATTCAACTTTGCTAGACCAATAACAGATCGTGAACCGCTTGTGCCAAGAATCGTTCTGCCAAGGAGTGAGGTGACGCGAATCACTGAGTTTCCGGGCCAATAGTTTTTGGGCCTAAAGACAGCAGAAGTGTCATTAAGCCACCCCCAAGCACCGGTGACGGGAATTAGTTTTCCGCTGGGCAATTCAGCCGAAACGATTAGGTTCTCTTCTACAGTTTTTTTCTTTGTGATGCTCTTCGTGAATACGATCTTTGGCAATACGCCTACGCCGACTCGAACCTTTGAACCATCAACACCAAGGGAGTTGCTGGCAGCGATAAATTTTGCCCCTACCCACGTGCGTTTCTTAGGCAATTCTCTTGGCTTGGCTGGATCAGTACCAACTGGAGGTTGGGTTGTCGCCACGATCGGACCTACGACCCCACTTGCTTGTAAACCCACAGCAGACCGCATGTAGATGCCGTAGGTGCGCAGGGGCGCTAAGCCCGATAGTGGACAGGATTCTGTAACAACAGGCTCCGATCCAGTTGGTTCTTCGGCTGCAATTGGTGGGCAGTTGAACCAGTTCACCATGTCTAATGAAATTTGATACGAAATGGGTTCTGCGCCCTGGACAGAATCTTGGGTCGCAGTTGAATATGCAACGTCCAGACTGGTGCTGCTGCTTCCTGGAACCACCGAGACGATATCCGGCGGTGAAAGGTTGCCCTCAACGGCAGCCGCCGGTGTTGGGATCAACATGGCCCCCATTGCCGCCACAATAGCGCCAGAAATAACCGCTCGTGAAGAGCCGCGCATGTACTTCTCCCTTAATCAAAACACCTCAGTGCACACCCCGTAGTGAACACCCGTCTGTGCTCGTGGATCCTAATAAGGATAAGCACAGGCTCTGGTGGCCAGCTTCACCGGCTACCAAGGAACAATGCCGCGGTCCTCCCACAACAAACCTGTGAGTGGAAAGTCAACGGGCCCGATCAATTTCTCGCGACTTTGAAGATCACTTTCCGCAAGCCAAGTAATGGTTTGTGCCCCTTCTTCCGCCGAGCGAGGAGCATCCGGTCCCCCCATTGGGGTTCGACAGTGATTCGGACACACTGCATCTACCAAGACCCCCCGGTTTCCCCAACCGGTTTCAGCCGCAAAATTGCGAATAAGGGCGTTCAGAGCGGCCTTGCTCACCCGATACGGTGCAAGACCCCCACTCGTTCCTGGTCCGGTAAACCTTCCCAAACATGCGGACAGAGCAATGACTCGGCCAGATCTTGCGGCGACCATGGGTGGAGCAAACTCTGAGATGGCATTGACAACCCCCATGAGATTGATGCCCAACACTCGATCCCACTCAGCCGGTGTTGTCCGCAGCGTTTTGGACATTTTTTCACTCATCACGCCCGCTGAACAAACCAAAACCTGCGGTTGTGCCATTGGCCCAAGCCGCTCCCGAAGGCGGATCACCGCTTGACTATCACTGAAATCCGCGCCCTCACCCGTCGCGTCAATTCCAAGTTCACGCAATTGAACAGCCGCCCGCTCCCCACTTTGCGTCGAACTTCCCAGCACGACAATGGTGTATCCCAGTTGGCCAAGTTGAGTCGCCGCAGCAAAACCAATGCCCGACGCTCCACCTGTAATGAGGGCAACGCCCATATCTTTTACATTCATGTCCCTGTGCATGGAGCAAAGCCTCACTTAGTTTCTCTACTTCCGCACCCTCACAAGCACGTGTAGTCCATACCGCCTAGGCTATTGTCGCAATTAGGTCGCCTGCGAGAGGAAAAACCGTGGCAACTGAGCCTCCCGACCAATTTGGACCCAATGACTGGCTCGTGGACGAGTTGTATCAGCAATTTTTGACCGACCGGAACTCAGTTGACCCCGCATGGTGGGACTTCTTTGACGGATTCGAGCCACAAGACCGACCAGCCGTGATCACGCCCAGCACCCCGCTCCCAGCCCCAACTCCAACTGCTGCTCCCGACTCAGAGCAACAAGCCCCACCAAAGCCCGTCTCAACCCAATCAGTGGGTGAGATTGAACGGCTCAAAGGCCCCGCAGCGCGTGTGGTCACCAATATGGAAGAGAGTCTGAGCGTTCCGACCGCGACAAGCGTTCGCTCGCTTCCTGTCAAACTGCTCTTTGACAATCGGGTAGTCATTAATAACCACCTCGCCCGAGGTCGTGGAGGCAAAGTTTCCTTCACGCACATTATTGCTTTCGCACTAGTTCAAGCTCTCAAGGCGCAACCCGAAATGAACTACTCATTTGACGAAGTCGACGGCAAGCCGGCGGTAAAACGCAGCGCCGATATCAATATCGGCCTAGCAATCGACATTGCAAAACCGGATGGCACAAGGCAACTGCTGGTCCCAAATATCAAAGCGGCCCAACACATGGACTTTGCGTCGTTCTGGGCCAGCTATGAAGATATCGTGCGTCGGGCTCGCTCAAATAAACTCGGTGTCGACGACTTCGTTGGAACAACGGTCAGCCTGACGAACCCCGGAACAATCGGAACCAATCACTCAGTTCCGCGGCTGGTCAAAGGACAGGGTGCGATCATTGGTGTCGGCTCGATGGAATACCCCGCTCAATGGCAGGGTGCCTCCGAAGAATCAATCGTTCGCAATGCAGTCTCCAAAATTCTCACTCTTACCTCCACCTACGACCATCGAATAATCCAAGGTGCACAATCGGGTGAATTCCTCCGAAAAATTCACTCACTCATTCTCGGTGAAGAAGATTTCTACGTCAATATTTTCCACGACCTGCGCATTCCCTATGACCCAATTCGCTGGGCTCAAGACATTTCGGCCAATCATGAAACTGATCTCGATAAGAACGTCCGAGTCCAAGAAGTCATTCACGCCTATCGAGTTCGCGGACACCTCATGGCGGACGTGGATCCTCTTGAATACCACCAGCGGATGCACCCTGACCTAGATGTCCTCTCACATGGGCTCACGCTGTGGGATCTGGACCGAGAATTTGCAACGGGTGGGTTTGGCGGCAAACCGCTGATGAAACTCCGACAAATTCTGGGTGTCCTTCGAGACTCATACACGAGAACCGTTGGCATTGAGTACATGCACATTCAAGATCCCGAAGAACGTAAATGGATTCAAGAACGAGTTGAGATTCCACACGTAAAGCCGGATCCAGCAGATCAACTAAGAATTCTACGCAAACTCAATGAGGCCGAGGCCCTTGAGTCATTTTTGCAAACAAAATATGTTGGTCAAAAACGCTTTTCCCTTGAAGGTTCCGAGTCGTTGATCCCGATGCTCGATGAGATTCTGGCCCAGTCCGCAAACAGCGAGATCTTGGAAGTCGGGATTGGCATGCCCCACCGTGGCCGGCTAAACGTTCTTGCAAACATTGCTGGTAAGTCATTTGGCCAAATTTTCCGCGAGTTCGAGGGCGAGTACGAGGAAAACTCCGTGCAGGGTTCGGGTGATGTGAAGTACCACCTCGGAACGACCGGTTCCTACCTATCTGCAGAGGGAGGTTACACATCCGTCTATCTCGCGGCTAACCCCTCGCACTTGGAAGCAGTTGACCCGGTTCTTGAAGGAATAGTGCGCGCTAAACAAGACCTACTTCCGTCAGATCGCAAAACAGACATCTTGCCCGTTCTCCTGCACGGAGATGCCGCATTTGCTGGACAAGGGGTTGTTGCCGAAACCCTTCAGCTATCGCAATTACAGGGCTACCGCACCGGCGGCACCATTCATATCGTGGTCAACAATCAAGTCGGGTTTACCACCTCACCGCGATATAGCAGGTCTTCCAAATACTCCACCGATGTCGCCCTAATGATTCAATCACCTATTTTCCATGTCAACGGTGACGATCCCGAGGCTGTAATTTTTGTGGCCAAGTTAGCGTTCGAATTCCGCCAGGCATTTGGGAAAGACGTCGTGATCGACCAAGTGACGTACCGGCGCCGAGGACACAATGAAGCGGATGATCCATCACTCACCCAACCACTCATGTACTCGATAATCGACAATAAGCGTTCGGTCCGCAAGCACTACACGGACTCACTCATTGGCCGTGGCGACATAACCCTTGAAGAAGCTGAAGAAGTTCTCAAACATTTTCAAGAACAACTCGAAAAGGTATTTCAGGAAACGCGAATCGATGAACCGGATACCGAATTCAGCGAGCGCGCAAGAGCTATTATTGAAACGGGTCAACTGAATCTGGTCCCGCAAACCCCTTCTCAAGAGGTTGACACGTCAATCACCCAGGCCCAAATCGACACCGTGATCGAGTCGCAATTGGTGCTTCCTGAGAACTTTAATGTGCACCCACGGCTTGCTCCACAACTTCATCGACGGGCTCAAATGGTCGCCGACAACACGATTGATTGGGGCATGGGTGAGGCACTTGCCGTTGGCTCGCTCCTGATGGAAGGCCGCACGGTTCGACTTGCCGGACAGGATTCGCGAAGAGGCACCTTTGGCCACCGCCACATGGTAATTGTGGACAAAGAAACAGGATGGCAGTACAAACCATTGAAGCAGTGTTACCGCGATGGCGGCAAACTGTACGTGTACGACTCTTCATTGAGCGAATTCGCGGCTCTAGGTTTTGAATACGGCTATTCCGTTGCGCGGCCAGATGCTCTCGTTATGTGGGAAGCCCAATTCGGGGATTTTGTAAACGGAGCCCAAACCATTATCGACGAGTTCATTTCTTCCGGTGAACAAAAGTGGGGGCAACGATCGTCTGTCACCTTGCTGCTCCCGCACGGACAGGAAGGCCAGGGCCCTGATCACAGCAGTGGACGAATCGAACGATTCTTACAACTTTGCGCCCAAGACAACATGTCAATCGCCGTCCCCAGTACACCTGCTTCTTACTTCCACCTCTTGCGTTGGCAGGTACTTGGTCGCCTGTCCAGGCCTTTAATCGTGTTCACGCCAAAATCCCTTCTTCGATCAAAGGCCTCGGTATCTGCCGTTGAAGATTTCACATCTGGTGTATTCCGGCCGTTCCTTCCCGACCCAAAGTTCACAGGTGCGGGTGTGAAGAAAGTTCTCGTTTGCTCTGGCAAGGTGTATTTCGAGCTACTCGCCTACCGGGAAGCCAATAACATCACCGACACCGCGATCGTGAGGTTGGAACGTATCTACCCACTTCCCGGGGTGAGCTTGCCAGCAATGGCACGGCAATACCCAGAGGCAGACCTGCGCTGGGTTCAGGAAGAACCCGCGAACCAAGGTGCCTGGAGTTTCATTGCACTCAATGTTCCCGGGCTGGTCAATCGTGGAATCTCGTGTGTGTCACGACCTGCTTCTTCAGCGCCCGCCGTAGGAACGCATCAACGCCACGAAGAGGATCAAAAGGTCCTCATCATCTCTGCCTTCAACTAGCGGATTGGTGACTACACATGTATGACACAGATCGTGGCGCAGAAGAACTCGCAAGGCGCAGGGGTGGAGAGGAAGTCTCATTCGAGTGGTTGGCCGAAAGGTTCGCCGAGTTCGTCAATCTAAACCCAGAATATGAAAACGCAATTGATCGAGTTGCGACTTGGCTTGCGCGTCTTGATGACCTCGACGAAGACTAAAGACTCACCTTTTTATCACAATTCCAAGAATTGAGTGAGCCGCAACTGCACCAAAATCGCGCGAGTCGGTGCTGACCTCCTTGTTATCACCTTCCACCCACCATGCACCATTAACTTTGCGAACCAGCCGTTTCACCTCGTACAGGCTAGGCCGCTCAGGGTGCGTAAACACTGCAATTGCACCTGGTCTGGCGAAGAAGCTGCCACGCAATGCAAAACAAACTTGGCCGTTTTCTAAAATCGGTCGCATTGAAGGACCAATCACACGAACTCGAAAGATTGGAACCCAATTAGCCTTTAATGACATGTGAAGACATTAGCCTGCTGGGCTATGCACGAAAAAATATCGAGGCTAGACTCAGACTGTAATCCCGTTTTCGACCTAAGTCACCGACACGATAGGAGCAAAAAGTGCGCAAGCATTTCGGAGCCCGGCTAGTTGAAAGATTTGTGCCAGAAATTTCCGCTTACGCCCATTGCGATCTTCCTTGCGGAATATACGATCCAGCGCAGGCTCGCCTTGAAGCCGAATCAGTCAAGGCATGCATGGAGAAGCACAACGCAACGGACGACATGGACTTCAAGGCGCGAGCCCTCCTCATAAAAGAGCAGCGTTCGCACTTGGTCAAGGAGCACCTGTGGGTGCTGTGGACCGACTACTTCAAGCCACCTCACTTTGAAAAGTACCCAAACTTGAACGAGCTTTTCAACCAAGCCACCAAACTTGCCGGAGCCGGCGGGACCAAGGGGACCGTTGATGTAGCAGTCGCCGATCAACTCTTAGAAAAAATTGATGAAATCGCAGCAGTGTTTTGGGAAACGAAAAAAGCCTAAGCACGCTGTTTGCTAGATCTACAA
>DKME01000038.1:1002-6218 GCA_002469525.1 Actinobacteria bacterium UBA7422 | reverse complement strand
CCTGGACCAAATATGCCGTCATAGAACCCGATTAATGCACCAACTCCCACAGCAACGACATAATGTCTCTTGCGGCCGCCCCACCGCATCTTGCTTGACTGACCCATTAACGGATTCAGGAGAGTCCAGATCCAAACGAGAGCCAGCGCGATAACAATTCCAGTGCCAAAATACTCAGTGGGAACTAAGTGAGCCGTTGCAGCGCCCAATGCAGAGAAAATGAATGCAACCGCCGCCATCGGTAGCGCTGTTTTCCAATCCGGATTGAGATGCTTTATGTAGGTTCTAGCGGCTGTAGCAGTCCCGAAGAAACTAGAAAGCTTGTTGGTTGCGAGTGCATTTACTTCGTTGCCAGCTGGCAGTGCGATAAAAAGTGCGGGCAACTGAAGCAAGCCGCCACCACCGCTCACGGCGTCAACCCAACCAGCGGCTCCCGCCGCCAGGGCCAGCAGCAAAATCGTCCACAGGCTGAGTTCGATCATGAATTAGTTGGTGCAAATTTGGTGTACTGCTACAACTGCCTGATCAAGGGCAATGTCAATTCGCTCCCCAGTTGCGCGGTCCTTCACTTCGATCACGCCCTTTTCGAGACCTTTGCCAATGACAACAATCGTTGGAACACCAATTAATTCGGAGTCGTTAAACTTTACTCCCGGCGAAACGCCAACACGATCGTCGAGGATTACGCGCAATCCCATGGCATCCCAGGCAGAAGCGAACTCCTCTGCTTTCGCTGCGGTCTCCTCGGATTTTCCTGCTGCCACCACGTAGATGTCTGCAGGTGCGACCTCACGTGGCCATACCAAACCCTTTTCGTCGTGGTGGGCCTCCGCGATTACGCCAACAGCCCTTGACACACCGATTCCATAGGAGCCCATTGTGACCGTTACCAGGTCTCCATTTTCATCTAAGACTTTGAGGCCGAGCGACTCGGCATACTTGGTTCCGAGTTGGAAGATATGACCTATCTCGATTCCCCGGGCAATGGAGACGTTCCCACCGCACTTTGCACAAGGGTCCCCGTCGAATACCTCAGCAACGTCAATGACACCATCGGACTCGAAGTCGCGCCCGCACACAAGATCGTAAACGTGTTGACCTTTCTCGTTCGCGCCGGTGATCCAACGCGTTCCACGCACAACCCGAGGGTCGGTTAGGAATTCGATCCCACCCGGGGAATTAATTCCGAGTGCGCGGGGACCGATATATCCCTTAATCAGTGTTGGGTACTTGGCGAAGTCCGCTTCTTCGAATGGACGTGCTACGCGGGGGTATAACGCAGCTTCCAGGCGTCTGGTTTCAATTTCTCGATCTCCAGGCAACCCGATTGCAAGTGGACTTTGATTGCCGTCAGCATCCTTTACGATCATTAATATGTTTTTCAAGGTGTCCGAGGCATCCCATGGCCGATCGGACCTGGCAAGGTCTTCTCGTTGATTCGACAAGTCAACGAGTGAATCAATTGTTGGAGTGTTCGGTGTTTGCTCCGCATGAGCTGCCGGAAAGTGGGCGTCAAGGTCGAGCTCAGGATCAAAGCTGGTCATTGGAATTTCCAGCGCCTCCACATTTGCGGCGAATCCACAATCGCACCGAACATAAGTGTCCTCGCCATGCGGACTGTTCGCGAGAAACTCTTCACTACGGGATCCACCCATTGCTCCCGCCATGGCCGTGACAATTACGTAGTCGAGCTTCATCCGGTCAAATGTTGATATGTAAGCCTCGCGGTGTTTGTTGTAGGAATCTTCGAGTCCGACCTCATCGAGATCAAATGAATACGAGTCTTTCATAACAAATTCGCGCCCACGCAGGATTCCAGCACGTGGCCTAGCTTCATCGCGATACTTCGTTTGAATTTGATAAATCGAGAGAGGCAAATCGCGGTAGGAAGAAAACTCTCCTTTCACCATCAAGGTAAACATTTCTTCGTGGGTGGGCCCTAAAAGATAATCGTTGCCCTTCCGGTCTTCGAGCCGGAACAAGTTGTCACCATATTCACTCCACCGACCTGTTGTTTCGTATGCGTCACGAGGGAGTAGCGCCGGGAAGTGAACTTCTTGGAATCCTGCTTGATTCATTTCCTCGCGGACAATCGCTTCGACGTTACGAAATACCTGGTATCCCAACGGCAGCCAGGAAAATATTCCCGGAGCGATTCTTCGGACATAACCTGCCCTCACGAGCAATTTGTGACTGGGTACTTCAGCATCGGCTGGATCCTCGCGCAATGTCCGCACAAAAAGACTCGACATACGTTGGATCACGGCTACCTCAATTTCAATTTAATGTGTAAGTGAACTTCCCATTGTGGCGACACAATGACCTTCACCCTTAATTACCCTAGAACAATTCACCCTAGAGCGGACTTCACACAGTAGTGGCTTGGCTAAATATCAAAATAATATGGTTGAGAATAGCGACAACTGCTGAAAACCTACACGCTCATAGGTCTTGCGTGCGGGAGTGTTGAAGTCATTGACATACAGGGTCACCGTATGTGCGAACTTGGCACGAACAGCGACAATAACTGCGCTCAGGGCTGGGACAGCGATACCGCTGCCCCGAAGCTTGGGATTCACCCAGACGCCTTGTAGCTGGGCCACGGAATCAGTTGCAAACCCGATTTCCGCCTTAAAGTGAACTTCGTCATCTTCGATGACGGCAAATGTCATTCCCGAATCGATCCCCTCAGCCACCCGGCGCTTGTACTGGGTCTCGCCGCCGTTTGCGATGGGTGAAATCCCAACCTCCTGAGTGAACATGTCAACACAAGCAGGGAAAAGTAGATCAATCTCCTTCGCCACGACGGTTCGGACCCGCGAGTCAATTGCGCCGAGCGGATCAATGCTCATTGACAAGAAGGGCTGAGCTTCTCGAATCGCCCGAGCCTTTCCCCAGTACATGCTGATCTGCTCCCACAGGTCGAGTACTTCATTTTGGTTGCCGAGAATTGAAGAACTGCGTCTGCCCGTCCGCATCAATTCACCGGCGAAAGCCTGCCGTGCCGGAAAGTCGGTGTTCACCGGGACAATATTTGCCCCGACAAACAGCATGCTGCTCAAGTGATCCCCTATGAAGTACCCCCAGAGCGCACCACCGAGTCGCCAATGGTCAACGAGGGCGAGTTGGATCCGGCTAATGACAAACCCATTGATCTCGGGTTCACGTCGCGCCAAAGCCAAGGCTTCGGGTAATTCTCGCTGAGTAACATTTCGTACCACCCCAGAATGAAAACCAAGGATTCGATCCCTCTCGGCAATGGTCATGAGGCACACGCTAGGACGTGGTGACTAACGGTTCACCCTTAGTGTCCATTAATTCTGCAAGTTTCATGGCCTCTTCAATTAAGGTCTCCACTATTTGGGCTTCTGGGACGGTCTTAATGACCTCGCCCTTGACAAAAATCTGCCCCTTGCCGTTACCTGAGGCAACACCTAGATCTGCCTCACGAGCCTCCCCAGGACCATTGACCACGCACCCCATGACCGCAACTCGGAGCGGTACTTCCAGACCTTCGAGTCCTGCTGTGACCTGCTCGGCGAGCGTGTACACATCCACTTGTGCACGCCCACATGACGGGCAGGAGACAATTTCAAGTCCTCGCTGGCGCAGGTTGAGAGACTCCAGGATTCCGATTCCCACCTTGATTTCTTCAACGGGAGGTGCCGACAGAGAAACTCGAATCGTGTCACCTATTCCACGTGAAAGAAGCCCCCCGAAAGCAACGGCTGATTTGATTGTTCCTTGGAATGCGGGGCCAGCCTCTGTCACACCGAGGTGCAGTGGGTAGTCGCATTGCTCCGCCAAAAGCATGTACGCCTTCATCATGATTACCGGGTCGTGGTGCTTGACTGAAATCTTGATGTCACCGAATCCGTGTTCCTCAAAGAGCGATGCCTCCCAAAGAGCCGATTCAACAAGTGCTTCCGGCGTCGCCTTGCCATATTTCTCCAACAACCGAGGGTCTAGCGAACCGGCGTTCACCCCAATTCGAATTGGGGTTTTGGAATCCAAGGCCGCTTTCGCGATTTCGCTGACTTTGTCATCGAACTTCTTAATGTTTCCCGGGTTGACTCTTACACCCGCACAACCCGCGTCTATGGCAGCAAATACGTACTTTGGTTGGAAGTGAATGTCTGCGATTACGGGGATGCCCGACTTCTTGGCGATCTGAGCCAGCGCGTCAGCATCATCTTGACTGGGAACTGCTACTCGGACAGCCTCGCAACCCGCGGCGGTGAGTTCCGCAATCTGCTGAAGGGTGCTGTCGACGTCGGCCGTCAGTGTCGTACACATCGACTGCACACTCACCGGAGCGTCCCCGCCGACAGCGAGGGGCTTGAGGTGATGTTTAAGAATCAATTGTCGGGTCTTGCGCCTAGGTGCTACAACAGGTGGTGGGGGTGCTGGAATACCTAAGTCAATGCTCACATGGACATTATCTGCCCTGGGGGCTAGCCCAGCGAGATGGGCTTCACAATATCGGCCCAAATCACAATTACCCCCATGGCAAGGAGCACTCCGGCAACAACGTAGGCCACCGGCAGAAGACGTGCGGTGTCGACAGGCCCGGGATCTGGCTTGCCTCGGAACCGAGCAAAGCGCCTTTTAATCCCTTCGTAGAGGGCACCCGCAACGTGACCACCATCGAGTGGGAGGACAGGCAAAAGATTAAAGAGAAAAAGGAAAAGATTTAACGATGCCGCAAGCCCAAGAAATGTAGCAGCTTTGGCGGTGATCGGAGAGTCCATACTGGCGATCTCCCCACCCAGTCGACTAGCGCCAACAACAGAGACCGGTCCGTCCATAGCTCGATCCTGTCCACCGATCAAAGTGTCCGATACCAATTCGTAAAGCCGCACGGGCAGGGAGATTAATGCTTGAACAGACCGAACCGTGATATCCCACATGAAGGCTGGAACCGCTGAAATCGGTTGTTGTACGTATTCAAATGAAGGGCGCATGCCAAGGAACCCCACCGTTTGACTCTCACCGGTTTCTGCACCATTTTCGTCATAAATTGGGCGAGTGACTTCCGCGATGGCCAGAGGCAGGGAGACCTGACCTTCGGCTCGCTGCACAACGAGTGTGGTACTTGTGTTGGGATTAGCGACAATCCAATCCGTCACTTCCTCCCAAGTCGCAGCCGTCCGATTGCCCACCGAAACAACTTCATCGCCTTCTTGCAATCCCGCAAGGGCTGCGGGGGTTTGAAC
>DKME01000038.1:0-821 GCA_002469525.1 Actinobacteria bacterium UBA7422 | reverse complement strand
ATGATCACTCGCTTGTACACCGGAAGTTTATAAAACAGACGATTCTCGTCACCCGGCAAAACTTCATCGAATGAAGCCTCACGCGCCTGCGCAACCAGCGTTGCAAAGCGACCTGTTGACATCGAGCGAGATCGACCATCCGGGTCGTCTTTTGCTGGGGGCAACATTCCGACCATCCGGATGTAACCACCTAGTGGGATTGCCTTTATTCCATAGCGCGTTTCACCCCGCACTTTGGACCAAAGGGTGGGCCCGAAACCAACCATGTAGTCAGGAACTCGTAGCCCAAATTTCTTGGCAGGAACAAGGTGACCCACCTCATGGAGTGCGATAGATAAAGCGATGAGCAATGCGAAGAGCAGGATGCCGAGAACCTCAAGCATGTGCTCTCCTCTCCCTTACCGCGGTGTAGTGCGCCCGCCTAATTCCCCGGGACAATTCCCCGGGCCCAGCTATCAGCAGCTAAGACGTCCTCAAGTGTAAGTGCGTTCCCTGAGATGAAGCCACTTCCCGGTCCGAAGTCGCTTTTCCCTTCTAAACTCTTCCCTTCTAAACTCTTCCCTTCTAAATGCGCCTGCAAGACGTGCTCAATGTGTTCAACTATTCCTGTGAACATGATTTCACTCGCCAAGAAGGCCGCAACAGCGGTTTCATTGGCGGCATTGAACACAGCTGGTGCAGTCCCTCCCGCCTCACCTGCAGCACGGGCAAGTCCAACTGCGGGAAAGACTTCCCCATCTAGTGGCATAAATTCCCATTTAGCCGCGCGCGTCCAGTCACATGCGGGGGCTGCGTCCTGGACTCGAAATATTTCTTGCCCA
>DKME01000090.1:17211-19418 GCA_002469525.1 Actinobacteria bacterium UBA7422 | reverse complement strand
TCGTGTTGATTTGTGTGACGGTGACTCCTGTGCGGATTTCCACTTTTCTTTCATGGCAACGATTTTCAAGGGCGGTTGCGAGTGTGCCTAGTCCACCACCGATATGCCAGGTGCCAAAAACTTGTTCAATGTAAGGGATTGTTGCAAGGACAGCGGGGGCATGCCGCGGGTCTGAACCCGTGTAGGTGGCATATCGATCGACAATCATGATCATGCGCGGGTCCGTGAAGTATTTTCGCGCAAGTTTGCGCAGGGAAGTGAATGGTGCAATCGTGTTGACATCACTTGGGTTTGCCAGCGGGAGCAGTGACTTCCAGCCTTTGAGAGGTGACTGCAAAAACGGTCCCCGCGTAAGCCGCCACATCTGTGACCCGCGATCGGTGAATTTGCGCCACTGTTTGTCACTTTCGGGACCGAATGCTGCACCAAATGCTTGGGCGCATTTTGCTGGGTCAACTCCGGGAAGGGTTACTTCACTGCCGTCTGCAAAAACATAACGAAACGCGGGATCCACTTCCTGTAAATCAACACTGTCTTCAAGACTTTTCCCTGTTTTGAGAAATAGATCCCGGTATACCGCGGGTAGTGTGAAAAGGCTTGGTCCGGTGTCAAATGCGAACCCGTCACGCCGGTAGGTGAAGAGCTTGCCTCCGACCCGATCGGCGTGCTCAAGAAGCGTGACCCGGTGACCTTTCACACTGAGTCGTGCGGCTACCGCAAGCCCACCGACTCCAGCGCCAATCACGACTACATGTGACTTTTCATTGTGCTCGGTTGTCACAGCACGCGCCCTTTCCAGGTATTAGTTCCGCGCAGGTGCCGAGACCAACTCACTGCATTGAGTCCAATGAAAATTGCGATAGAGACGGGGTGAGCTAAAGAGTCGGGCAATACTTTCGAGCCTGTTTTCTTGGCAACCAAGGCTCGCCCTGTTACCCCTGCAAAATAGCCAACAGCGCCAGCGAGCCGGTGTGATTTCTTCCGCGAGGCGATCATGGCGGCGGGAGGAACAAGGTAGGCAAAGGCTAGGAGTGAATTGACCGCGATTGACCCTACCGGGGACCCGAAGGCATTCCACAGTGACTTTGTGTAACCGTCAGTGAGTTCCTTCGCGTTCTCGTACATGCGACAGTGGGCCAACTCACTTCCATTCACCGTGACGCATTGCGAACCGACACGCTTCAAAGATCTCATTAGCGCGATGTCTTCTAGGACTTGACCACTCACGCTTGCATGTCCACCGGCTGCTGTATATGAGTGTGAATCAAAGACAAGGAACTGCCCGTTAGCTGCTGAAAGTGAAGGCCGAGTACTTCTTTCGGCGATCCTCAGTGGCATGGTTGTGGCCCACGACCAGATCACGAGCGGCTGCACAAGTCGTTCGATAGTTGAGTCTGCAAGTTGCTGCGGGTAGGGGGCAACTAGCCCGAATTCCTTGTCACGCATTAACTCAATACAGGCTGCAATTGCTTGGGGTTCAAAGCTCACATCAGCGTCAACGAATACCAGGACGCTGCCGGTTGCTTTTTTGGAAAGCAGTTCACACGCATGGGGTTTGCCTAACCAACCCTCGGGAGGGTTAGTGGTGTTGCTGACAAGTGTGATTCGTGAGTCTGATTGTGCTAGTTGTTGAACTATTGCGGCGGTGGAGTCGGTTGACTGGTCATCGAGAATAATTATTTCGAAATTGGTGAGTCCAATTTGATTTCTAATACTTTCAATCGTGAGAGCGATGTGGGTTTCTTCATTGCGCGCGGGGATTAACACACTCACTTTTTCTGTGATTTCGTTACCATTCCAGTGAGGTGATCGGAGTTTTGTGAGATTAAATGCGGTGTGTGCGGTGAGCGCAACAGATAGTGCGCTAGCCAGTGGAATTACTACCACTGAGGTTGACTCCAGATTCGCCATACCCACGGGAATATGAACAGGCCCATGGCGATTCCGCCCCATAGTGCAACGCCGATCTCACCAAAAAACAGTGCAGCCGCAAGGACATTTGACACATAAGTCCACATCAACAGGGTGTTGGGGACTGTGTCGTTTGCGATCTTGCGGGGAAGTAAATTCAATGCGTAAGCCAATGCAATCGCGCTGAGGAGCCACCCAAGAAAGTTCTGCATTGGGATGTCGGGAATGCCGGGAAGGACCCAACCGAGTTCATTCCAAGTCCAGTAGCCCTCGCCCACCATCATGGGGTCAAGGAA
>DKME01000090.1:11258-17171 GCA_002469525.1 Actinobacteria bacterium UBA7422 | reverse complement strand
GCCATTCGTTGGGTCGCGAGCATGACGGGGTACGCCATCATTGACCAGGCCATGGGGATCAAAATGGGAACGCCGAGCAGTGCTAAGCCGAGTTTGTCTGAATAGACATAATCACCGAAGGGGAACTGGGTCGCTGTTCCTAGGACCTCGATTAACCACCCGAATGCAAGGGTGATGCTGAAAAAAGACAGGGTCCAGGAAAGACCGCGATTGAGGAATGCGTGCGAAAGGCTCGCCAGAAAGAAACTGGTCACCGTGACTGCGGTAAGAACAACCCGCAGGTCAGCCGAGACCAAAACCCACACGATCTGACCCAGGACTGTGATTGCGGTGAACACCCAGGGGAGGTACTTAATCCAATTGGGGCGGTTTTTTCCCAATTCGCCGTGCGGTCCGGTGTATACCCGCTGGCTCATACCTGTGAAGCATAGGAGAGGCATGTGCGACCCGTTCTTCGACACTCCCACGCGCGGAAATCAGCACCGAATTGAGAAGATCTTGACACACCTAGTCAACTAGTATCCAATATATTGAATGCCGGTCCCGACAAACCCAATTGAACCTCGCACACTTCTGCGAGACGACGTATATAGCCATTTGCTCGAAGCAATTGTTTCTGGCGCCATTGCCCCGGGAGAGCAACTGCGAGATGCGGAACTTGCCCAATGGCTGGGGGTAAGTCGAACCCCAATCCGCGAAGCACTCCTTCGGCTTGGGCAGATCGGACTGGTCAGCGCTCAACCCGGGCGAGCCACCTACGTCACCGAGATTGACCCTGATCAAGAGCGCTCGGCAAAGTCTGTCTTAGCCACCATGCATCGCCTCGCGGTCGAGGAGTCTCTCGCGCACTTGAGCACTCATCATTGGGATCAATTGTCAGCTGCAAACTCAGATTTTGCTGCTGCGCTTGCGCGGGATGACATTGAAGCGGCAATTGCCGCGGACGACTCGTTCCACAAAGTGTTTATTGACGCCAGCAGAAATAGTGCGATTCAAAGTGTTGTTGACACCTTCACTCCATTGATTCGCCGTGCTGAGATCGCCAGGTTTGGTCACGATCACGTCAGTGAAAACCCAATGTCTTCTGGCCACAACTCAGCAAATGTGCACGAAATATTGGTCACGCTTGCAAAGGAACAGTCGCCAAAGGCTGCGCAGGTTGCATGTGAGATTTGGAATTCATTGCCCAACAGTTCACCAAAATAAGTCACCAATAAACAAGAAAGTTGAAACCATGTCACTCGCCGATTTCCCCCGTTACCCACTCACGTTTGGACCAAGCCCAATCCATTCGCTTCCTCGACTCACCGAATACCTTGGTGGGGCGAAGTTGTGGGCTAAACGCGAGGACGTGAATAGTGGATTGGCGTACGGCGGCAATAAGACTCGCAAGCTCGAATACATCGTCCCTGACGCAATCGCTGAAGGCGCCGACACACTCGTTTCAATCGGTGGGTATCAGTCCAATCACACTCGTCAGGTTGCAGCGGTTGCAGCCAAAATCGGCATGAAGGCCGTTCTCGTTCAAGAAAAATGGGTCGACTGGCCCGACTGCGTCAACGACCGCGTGGGAAACATCATGCTTTCTCGGATCATGGGCGCTGAAGTTCGCCTTGACCCGGCCGGCTTTGACATTGGAATTCGCGACAGTTGGAATCAAGCGCTCGAGGACGTTAAGGCACGTGGTGGCAAGCCGTATGGAATTCCTGCTGGTGCTTCAGAGCACAAATTTGGTGGCCTTGGATTCGCCAACTGGGCTTTTGAAGTTGAGCAGCAAGAAGCCGAGCTTGGAGTGTTCTTTGACACGATCATTGTGTGCACCGTCACCGGAAGCACTCATGCCGGAATGATCGCTGGCTTTGCAGGGCAGGACCGTCCACGCAAAGTTATTGGGATTGATGCTTCGGCGACCCTGGAAAAGACGCGCGCGCAGGTTGCCCGAATCGCCCGTCACACAGCAGATCTGATTGGTCTGGGCCGCGAATTGAGCGACGAGGAAATTGTTGTGCTCGAAGGGTGGGCTGGTGACCTCTATGGAATTCCCGTTCAATCAACCCTTGATGCGATTAGGTTGACCGGTGAACTTGAAGGCATGATCATTGACCCTGTGTACGAAGGAAAGTCAATGGCCGGATTGATCGACCTTGTTCGTAATGAAGTGATCCCGAAGGATTCACATGTTCTCTATGCTCACCTTGGTGGTCAACCTGCGCTGAACGCGTACAGCGCATTATTTACGAATTGAGATTCACCGTGAACCAGCAAGAAGTTCTTGACTCAATAAATGAACGAGTGCTGTGGTTGTCAACCCGAATTGTTGACTCGGCGAATAGGGAACGAGACACCGGAGACGGTGTCAAAGTAGGTGGCCACCAAGCATCAAGTGCCAGCATGGTTTCGATCATGACCGCGCTGTGGTTTGCGCACCTGAACCCACAGGACCGCGTGAGTGTAAAACCACATGCGTCACCCGTTTTCCACGCGATTGAGTACCTACTTGGGGAGTTAGACCGTTCCTATCTCACGCAACTTCGCAAATTCGGTGGGCTGCAGTCCTACCCCTCGAGGACAAAAGATCCCGACCGGGTTGATTTTTCCACCGGCTCCGTCGGTCTGGGACCTGCAGCTCCGCTATTCGCTGCCGCAACCAGGCGCTATGTGGATTCACATTTTGGTGAACGCCCACCTACCCGGTTCATTGCCCTCATGGGAGACGCCGAACTCGACGAGGGCAATATTTGGGAAGCAATCGCAGACCCGGCAACAGCAGGCCTGGGCAATGTCACCTGGATAGTTGACTTCAACCGCCAGTCCCTGGATCGGGTGATTCCTGGTGTGCGGATTGAGCAGTGGACCGCGCAGTTCAATGCCGCCGGCTGGCATGTCGTTGAAGTGAAGTACGGCCCTAAGTTGCACGCAGCCTTCGCCCAACCGGGTGGCGCCGCATTGGAGGCATGGATTGATGCCATGCCCAATGAGCGTTACCAGTCACTTTTCGCCATGTCGGGTGAGCAAGTGCGGGAGCGTTTCACCGAAGGGGCTCCCAGCGAAGTCCTTGCTTTCTGTGAGCCACTGAATGATCAGGACTTGAAAAGTCTTGTCACCGATCTTGGCGGTCATAACATTGAATCCTTATTAGAAGCATTCGCGCATTGTGACGCGGTCACCGATCGACCCAGCGTAATTTTCGCTTACACGATTAAAGGGTGGGGGCTGCCCATGGCGGGCAACCCACGCAACCACTCAATGCTGCTCACCGGCGAACAGATTGACGAGCTTCGAGTCAAAACTGGACTAACACTGGAAAGTGAATGGGACCGGATTGATCCTGCAACCGAGGTTGGCCAGTGGGTCACCCAGCGGGCCCACCATTTAACGCGGACCCCAAAAAAGGAATTACCCACGATTGTTGTTCCTGACTCTGCCGGGATCAACCCCAAGTCGGCCATGTCCACCCAGGAAGCATTTGGTCGCGTTGTTGTTGAACTCTCCCGCAATGAAAGTGTTGCTCCCTACCTCGTAACTACAGCACCGGATGTTGCCACTTCGACCAACCTTGCCGGTTACATCAACCGAGCTGGCGTGTACAACCCCACCGAACAACGGCAGTGGAGTGAAGACGCGTTGGTGAAGTGGAAGGAAAGCCCAGAAGGCCATCACATTGAACTTGGCATTAGTGAGATGAACCTATTCTTACTTTTGGGACAACTCGGTTTAAGTTTTGATCTTTCCGACCAGCAATTATTACCAATCGGCACTCTCTATGACCCGTTCGTTCTACGTGGTCTCGATGCCTTTGTCTATTCGGTGTACTCGGAGTCCCGCTTTATCGTGGCAGGAACGCCATCGGGTGTCACGCTTGCTCCCGAAGGCGGAGCCCACCAATCCACGATTACGGCATCAGTTGGCATGGAATTACCTAACGTCACCTTGATGGAACCGGCATTCGCAACTGCCCTCGACTGGCAGATCTGTTTTGCGCTGAGTCACATAGCTGACCCCGGTAAAGGGGGAGTGCACGGTGACCCAGAAAAAGGCTCCTACTACTTCCGCTTAACTACCAGGCCGATCGACCAAACACCCTTTGAACAAGCCAAGACACGAATCGGTGAAGCAATGCTGCGCAGGCAGGTGCTCGCAGGTGCCTACTCACTCATGCAGTTGGGTGCCGAGAGTGAAACAAGTGAACTCAACTCGGAAACCTCAATTCCGCCACGGGTGCAAATAGCAGCGTGTGGTGCTGTTATGCCAGAAGCGATTGCAGCGGCCCACGAACTTGCAAGTGAAGGTATCTCGGTCAATTTGGTGGACATCACCTCAGCGGACAGGTTGTATGCCGCGTGGCAGCGCACAATCCGGCAGGGGATTCGCACGGCAACCACACCGTCTATTCCGGGTGCGCTCCGAGCAGCATTTGACCTCACCGCGCCAATCGTTACAGTCCACGATGCGTCAAGCCACGCACTCGCATGGCTGGGATCAGCGTTGGGAGTTCCCTGTGTGAGTCTGGGTGTGGATCGCTTTGGTCAGTCGGGAACGGTCGCCGACCTCTATGAAGAACACGACCTCACCAGCGGTTCGATAGTTAATGGGGCGCTAGCCGCCCTCACACTCGTCCGCTGATTCACCAGTACAGTTCACTTAGGTTTGACGGTAGATGGCCGGTTTTTTAATAAGAGGAAAAGGTCCCAAAGTGACGGCACAAGTTCGCGCCACCAAAATTGATACGGGTCAAAAATACGTACGGTCGGGGAAAATAATTATCGATGCCCCAGCGGCAACGATTTTTGCTTATCTCACCGACCCCCGTAAACACGCAGACTTTGATGGATCGGGCACCGTGAAGGGAAATGCGCGTGGACCTGAAGTCCTGGAATTGGATTCGAAATTTGGCATGGACATGCACATGGTGGCCAACTATCGGATTAAAAACACCGTCAAGGAGTTCGATCAAGACCGCCTGATCGCCTGGTGTCACCCCGGCCATCACCGCTGGCGCTATCAACTCATCGTGATAAATGAAAACCAAACTGAAGTAATTGAGACGTTTGACGGCTCCACCGCGCGTTTCCCACCCGCACTGAAACTCATAAACGCCTATGACAAAAACGAGATAGCGATTTTGAAAACATTGGTGCGGCTGAAGCAACTCGTCGAGAGTGAACAACTAGTCTGATTGAGAGCGCCTTATCTCCCAAGATATTGCAATATAAAACTTTCTGGAATCTTTCGACTTGGCAGTGGATCGGCGAGCACGGTAAATCCGGCTCGCGCATAGGCAGTCCGCGCCCGATCATTTCCCGAGCACACACCAAGACCAAGAGTTTCTCAGCGTTGCAATTAACCCGTGACCTAGCCCAACGCATGACACTGGCGATATTTCATTACATGCATGTCGGGATTTAATTGTTTAGGAAATGAAAGTGCGGCCCGAGATGCTGTCCACAGAATCTCCGGACCGCTTTTTTATGAATCTAGATGTGTTAATTAAATGTGCGAGGTGTTCCACCTGGGCCGGAGCAACGCCACTTCAACATTTCTGTGTAAAGTCCAATAAAATGGGTCTTGTTGACGATTTTGCGCCAAGGCTTTCCATTCACCGTGAGAGTGTTTTTCTTATCGTTCCAGGTAACTAGTGCCTGAATTGTCGCTACGTCCTGACCTTTTTTATTGGTGCCGCCATCGGTAAAATTCTGGCATATTTGAGCATTCACCTTGGGATCACTCTTAGCGATGGCTCTCACCTCTTTTTGGTAAGCCGTAGCAAACTCGTTGTAGACGGTTTTGACTTCTTGAGAGTGCTTTTTTGCCGGTCCTGTCGCCGCCATTGCTGGGGCGGCAACACCGGAAAGAACAAGACCTCCAGTGAGGATTAACGATGCTGCAATTTTGCGTGAACGACTCATGCGCTCT
>DKME01000090.1:0-11242 GCA_002469525.1 Actinobacteria bacterium UBA7422 | reverse complement strand
TTTAAGAAAGTAGATGTTGAATTAATTTTGTAACTAGCCCAATTAACACTACAGAACTTTTCTCTGAGCAGTTGTAAGGGGGTGACCTGTCAACCGAACTCGGGGCAATCCCGTTAACTGTATGAGCAGAAAAGAAGATTCATGTCCGAACTGTAACTTTGCAAGAGTTGGTGGCACCGCGAACCAAGGCTGGTGCCTCAGTGGCGACTGCGCTGCTACTTGGGACCGGAACCCGGACTAAGCATTTAACAAAAACCCCCCCACCTACTTGAACAGGGACCACTTGCTCCGCACTTTAAGAAGTATGAGCAAAGAGCTCTTTGTTGCTAGTAGCCGCCATGATCAAGAAGAATCCCGCAGGTTAATGACCCGTTGGTTCGGCCAGCGAGTCGCAATGCGTAATTCATGGTGACGTGAATCCGGAGTACTTAACACCGGTGAGTTTGGCCATCTGTTCATCCCAGATGGCCAGATCGGTCTTGACGAACTTGTTCAGATGATCGTGGCCACACGCGCGAGCCATAACGCTCATAAGCTCGATGGAAGCGCCGAAAAACGTGGCGAGCCGCTGGCTAGCAGCTTCGACGTCGAGACGGGCGCGCAGCTCTGGCTTTTGGGTGGCGATCCCGGTCGGGCAGTTGTTGGTGTTACACATCCGGGCCGCGACACACCCCACTGCTTGCATGGCCGAGTTCGATAAGGCGATGCCGTCTGCACCGAGCGCGAGGGCCTTCACAAAATCGACAGGGACTCGGAGTCCACCAGTGGCGATGAGTGTGACTCCTGCGCCGGCGTCGTTTTCATCGAGAAAGCGGCGAGCGCGTGCAATAGCGGGGATGGTCGGGACGCTGATGTGGTCGCGGAACATTTCTGGTGCCGCTCTGGTGCCGCCACCTCGGCCGTCCAAGATGATGTAATCAACACCGGCCCCATGTTGGGGTGAAGCCAATAACTGTCCCATTGGTGGCGCGTTAGAGTTTGCTGCACCGGAGTACGCAATGGTCGGTGTGCCGTTCACAATGTACGCGTACACTTCTCTGCGCCCGGATGTGGACAGCCGAGGCCAGATCACGAATGGTACTGCAGTTATCGCAGTTGACAGTGTGAACTACTCAGGGGTGGACTTCGTAGACGGTGTCGCCCAGTGGCGGTTTACCCCAGAGACCCCTGGAGAGAAGGAATTCACGGCATCGGAAGTGGCAACGTCAACTATCTCGGGTGCGAACGCTTACATAGAAACAGTTTCTACTTCAGTGACCGTTGTCCCTTACGACCCGGACGCTTACAAAGCTGCATTAAAGCGTAAGGCGGTGGACGTAGGGGATAAGTACACAGTCGTGGATAAAGACCAGGCTAAGGGTGCGGTAGCTAAGCGCCTTAATTGGAGAGTCTCTAGCAGCAGTGAAGACACGTGCGCTGTGTATGAAACTAAGAAAGGTGCAGTCAGGGCAAAATTTAATGCCGAAGGTAAATGCACCATAATTTGGGAAGATCCGAAAACTGATGAAAAGGGAACTTACTCATTCATCGCATAGTTCGAGCGAGGTGTTTGGTGGGGAGCCACAGCCACTCCCCCAGGCACCTCGCCCTATCACGGAGTTGGACGACGAATAACTGGATGACGTATCGTGAGGGGCGGCCAAGAACTCATATGGCTGCAGCACAATCTGTTGACCTGAATGCGAAACGATATTCAAGGAGTTAGGCATTTGAAAACTGCCACGTGGCGCATTACCTATTCGCTCGTTCTTGCAATCTCAAGTATCGGTTTGTTCGTTGGATTCTCAATGGTTTTACTGGGTACCTACTCGAGTTTTTCGGACGGCGATCCATCTTTAATGGGTGATCCAGACCAGCCACTTCTTAGTCGCGTCTTTGATTACTTTTCCTACTTCACCATTTGGTCCAATATCGTCGTGGCGGTAGTCGCGGGGATTTTCGTGTTTCGCCCACGCATGTCTTCCTTCTGGTTTAGAGCTTTGTGGTTTAGCTCCCTGCTCATGATTTCTGTCACTGGCCTCATCTACAACATCGCCTTAGCTGACCTAGTTCAGGCTGAGGGCGCAGCAGCGGTCAGCAACTTGTGCAACCACGTGTTGACCCCCCTCGCTTTTGTTCTCGCTTGGCTACTCGTAGGGCCTCGTGGTTGGATCTCGCTGCGGGTAATAGCTGCTGGGCTAGTCATACCTTTTTGTTGGATCTTCCTCACACTCGTACGAGGTGCATTCGTTGACGCCTACGCCTATCCTTTCGTCAACGTGACCAAACTGGGCTATGCCGAAGTGTTAATCAATCTCTCAGTGATCGTTGTCGCGTGCTGCGTGCTGTCTCTTGTGTTATGGGGCATCGACAAACTGATGTGCAAGCTTGTCGGGACACAAAATGAGTCCACTCAGGGTGCTGTGAACTGACCTGCGTTCACGTCCACTCACCTGAGCCGATTGTGCTACTGACAACGAGATTGTGCCGGTGAAGATTGTGAAGACCATCTTTGAAACAATGAACAGCCCCGTTCGCTGCCAGGCTTTGTGTGGGCAAAATAATTGTGATGCGCATGTTCAGGGCTCGTTGCTAAACACTGAGTTCTGCCGCATGCCCACCGGTGATTCGTAAAAGTTCGTCATAGGTGGTGGGAAAAACATAATGCGGGTGACCTGCCGCAGCCCAGATCGTGTCGTATTGACTCAAGGACACGTCAACAATTGTTGGCAGTTGTTCGGGGTGACCTACCGGGGCAACGCCGCCGATTGCAAAACCTGTTGCTGATCGGACGTCGTCGGCTGTTGCTTTTGTGACTTGGTCCGCTTCAAGTGCGGCAGCAACATTATTGGTATTCACCCGATGCTTACCCGAAGCCATGACAAGAACTGGTTTTCCATCGGCAAGAAAAATAAGTGAGTTGGCAATCTGTCCAACTTCAATTCCTAATGCGCCTGCGGCCTCAACGGCAGTTCTTGCACTGTCATCGAGGCGACGGACTTCGCCTTTGACGCCGAGCAGTGCGAGGGTTTTGCGTACGTGAATAACGGACTGCTGTTCGGTGTCTGACATGTGGGAATAGTAGTGCGGGTGATTACGCGTGTGGGGTGAACATGCATGTTGCCCAGATCTTGAATGCCGCCATTGCACTGGTGCGTTTCATGGCGAGTGAAGACGAAAGAACCGCGGTCAGGCTGGTGGTAAGAACCCAACACAATTCGTTGGTTTCTTTTTCGGAAAGGCGTGCGGACTTGTTGTGCTGGGTGACACCCTGGGCCAGAGCATTAACAAAATTCGTAAAAATTGGTCCGGTGACAGCATCCATGTTGGGAACAGAAACCAATGCATTCCAGGCGGCGACATCAGCCGGGTGCTTGGACCACTGGTCTTCAAGTTGATTCAGTACTGAAACCAGCCATGAATCTAGGTCAGATCCTGGGATCGAGTCGCTATTGATCAACTCGGCTGTTTCCTGCAAGGGCCGGCTGGATATTTCAGCCACGGCAAGCAGCAGGGTTTCTCTGTCAGGGAAGAACTGGTAAACCGACCCGATTGGCACCCCGGCCTTCTCGGCAACCGCGCTCGTGGTCACAGCTTCGGTTCCACCAAGCACAAGTAGGTCAATTGCGGCAGAGATCATGTTGGCAACCCGACGGCGGGAGCGTTGTTGTCGTGGAACGCGGCGTAGTGGAAGTTCGCGTAGGGACTCGAGGTTGCTGGCAACATTGGAAGAAGGCATTAGTGCATTCTGTCGGCGGTTAGGTCGCGCAACGGAAGGGTTGTGTCGCAATTTTGAACCCGCAATGTCGCATTTATGTCGTCACTGGGTCAAAGCACGTACCAGACCCACTCTGCCGGACTTTCCCAGTTCCTGGGAAACAGCGACAAATTCGAGTGAAAATATCGAATTTTTGTCCATCTGATCCAGATTTATCGCCCGGGGTTGACGAATGTCAGTGCCCCGGTCTATCTTTGGACTTGTTCGAACAGGTGTTCGATTTAACCTGTTGGAACTGCCTCCCGGGCCCGGATTCGCGGCTAGGCGCGGGTTGGGTCAGTTAGTACCAGTAGTACCAACACATGATCACAGTCACCGGGGTCGATTCGACCCCGGCCCCGGTGACTGGATCGTGTGCGGGTGGGTCGAGAAAACGGGTGTCCTGTCTTGATACGACACCAGCATTTTGTCGATTAGCCCGAAAGGATCTGCCATGGTTGGAAAGTTCACGCGACGCCCAGCATTAGAGCTATTAAATTGCGCTGAGGAAAGCGTGCACGAAGCGCTCGCGGCCCACACTCCACATGAACGCTACGCACAAGCACACCTTGGAGCACTGCGTGCGGCTGCGGCGATTCTTGCCGCACGAGCTCAAGTACCACCTGGTCCACGTCGGCACAGGATCCGCAGCGCGTGGGACGTCTTAATCGAGGTCGCCCCCGAATTTGGTGAGTGGGCAGTCTTTTTTGCCGCAGGTGCCCAAAAACGGGCATCGGCGCAAGCTGGTATTCCATGCGTTACCGCACGGGAAGCAGACGACCTTGTCCGTGACACACAACGCTTTATCTTTGAAGTTGCGACATCCCTTGACGCACTTGTTCAAGGTCGTTTGCCATTAAAAACCTTTGTCTCTGATTCACGCTCACAGCTTCTACGCGTGGGTTGAGTTAACTGACATGGGGGTTTCACCAGATTCGTTTGCCCACTTACAAGTTGCATCGAGCTATTCACTTCAGTACGGGGTGTCCAGACCTGATGCACTCGTGGACCATGCAGCCGCGTTGGGGCAGAAAGTTATTGGTCTCACCGACCGCAATGGACTCTACGGTGCGGTTCAGTGGGCTCGAGCTTGTATGCGTAATGGAATCGCTCCAGTACTTGGAGTCGATCTCGCTGTTGAGTACACCGAAGCCCAAGTTATAACTGGAAGTGGTGCCCGCAGAACTCCCGCACACGGCGGTCAGTGGGTCGACGAAACTCGGCCTCGGGTAATTCTGTTGGCAACAGGGGCTCAAGGTTGGGCATCACTATGTCGGCTAGTTTCGGCAGCGCACGAGCAGCGCGGTGACCCAGTTCTTTCTTGGAACGCCTTGTCCCAACACCACGTAGGCATAGTGGCGCTACTCACTGCTGAGTCAGAAGTTGGCCGCGCGCTACTTAACGGAAAGTCACACCACGCTGACGCACTTATTCGCCCCTGGCGAGCAATCTTTGATCGCTATCTTGGTTTTGCGATTAGTTCGCATTTGGAAAAATCAAAGTTGGGTCTATCAACAGCGAAGGCTGCTCGGTTACTGTCTTGGTCGCGTGAGGTGACACTACCCGTTGTTCTGACAAATGCTGTTCGTTATCTCAGTACAGAGCAAGGCAGAGTTGCTGACCTACTTGACTCTGCTCGCCTTCTAGTTCCATTGGACTCACGTCACATAGTAGGGAACAGCCCGGAAGGGTTTCTAAAAAGTGCAGAACAGATGCATCACGTTGCCCAAGAAATTTGTCAGCAGGCCGGTGAGCGTGACGTACATAAATTATTGCGTGATACCCAACACTTAGCGGAATATTGCGCATTAGACCCTGCGCGTGACCTTGGCTTGGGAGACGTATTTGTTCCTGAACTTGACGTTCTTGTGAATCGTCCGGTGGCCGAACCTGAGCGTGAAGCCAACCATATTCTGCTGCGCCGCTGCGAAGATCAATTACCGCAGTGTTACTCCAACCCGCAGGACCGTTCTGTAGCTACGCACAGACTTGACACCGAAATGCGGACTATCACTCAGTTGGGTTTCTCGGGCTACTTCCTTACCGTCGCTCACGTTGTTGACATGATCAAAGAGAACGGGGTTCGTGTTGCCGCGCGAGGCTCGGGCGCGGGAAGTCTGGTCAACTATTTGTTGGGTATTTCAGGAGTGGACCCAATTGCACAAAGCTTGCTCATGGAAAGATTTCTTTCACCCCTTCGCCGGGTGCTGCCCGACATCGATATTGACGTTGAATCCGAACGTCGACTGGATATTTACCAGTGGATCTTTGACAAATTTGGAACCGAACGTATTGCCACCGTTTCCATGATGGAGACCTACAAAGCCCGTTCAGCAATCCGCGATGTTGGTTTGGCATTTGGGTTGCCAACCTCAGACATTGACGCGTTCGCTAAAGCATTTCCCCATATTCGCGCCCGTAATGTTAAGTCTGCATTGGTTGATCTACCAGAACTTAGGCGCTCATCATTTGGCAAGTTGGCGGCAACAGGAAAAATCGATAACTTCCTTAATTTGGTTGAAGCAATTGATGGACTCCCTCGGCATATCGCAATGCACCCGTGTGGGGTTGTGCTCTCGGACTTGACCTTGCTTGATCGAACTCCTGTTGAAAGCAGTGCAGCCGGGTTTCCCATGTCTCATTTTGATAAGGACGATGTTGAACACATGGGGCTACTCAAGCTTGACGTACTGGGTGTTCGCATGCAGTCGGCAATGGCCCATGCCCTCAACGAAGCAGAGCGAGTTACCGGGGAGCGTCCGGTAATTGACAACACCACACTTGACGACAAAAAAACATTTGAGTTGATCCAGTCGACACGGACCTTGGGGTGCTTTCAAATTGAATCACCTGGTCAACGTGAGCTGGTTGGAAAGTTCGCCCCGGAAACTTTCGGCGATCTGATCATCGACATCTCCTTATTCCGTCCAGGTCCGGTGAAGTCAGACATGATCACACCTTTTTTGCGGGCTCGGCAAGGGTGGAATGCTCCAGTTTTCCCACACCCTGATCTGGCCCCTGCTTTGACGCAGACGTACGGGGTTGTTGTTTTTCACGAACAGGTTTTGCAGATTTTTAGTGTGTTTACCGGTTGTTCACTCGCAGAAGCAGACGAGTCGCGCAGATCCATGGGATCCCCACAAGGCCAGGACGACGTGCGAGTCTGGTTTTACCCTGCGGCATTAGCGCGTGGATACGACATCGACCATATTGATCGAGTCTGGGAGATCTTGCGGGCGTTTGCCTCATTTGGTTTCTGTAAAGCACACGCAGCAGCTTTTGCGTTACCAACCTACCAATCCGCTTGGTTAAAAACCCACCACGCGGCAGCCTTTTATTGCGGGCTATTGACCCACGACCCCGGCATGTACCCCAAGCGGTTGATCCTTGACGACGCCAGAAATTTTGGTGTCACTATTTTGGGTCTCGATGTGAACTCGTCAAATAGCATGTTTCACCTTGAGCAGTTATCTGATTCAACTTTTGGTGTTCGAGTTTCGTTTACCGATCTGAAAGAAATTTCAGAAGCAGAGATTGAACGCCTCGTTGCAGGCCAACCATTTTCATCTCTCTCTGATCTTTGGCTTCGCGCTAGACCATCACGTCCCGTTGCTGAAAATTTGGTTGTTGCTGGAGCCTTTGACAGTCTTTATGGTTTCACATCCAGAAAGGCACGTGGCGAAATCACCAGGCGAGACCTGCTCCTGCAGATCGCTGACCTTGATCGCAACCGTGGCAAAAAAATAAAGGGTACGGCAACAACTCAACTTAGTTTTGATGTCACAGAATTTGATGTCACTGAGTTCGATGTCGCAAAGAGCGACAGTGGTGTTGTTGCATCGGGGTTACCAGAAATGACGAGTGGGGAGCGGGTGAAGTCTGAGCTGGAAGTTTTAGGTCTTGACGTTAGCGGCCATGTCATGGATTTTTATGCCGATGTTGTACATGGACTCAAAATTGTTAAGTCACGCGACCTTCTGAGAGCCCGGTCAAAGGAAACAATTTTTATTGCCGGAGTCAAAGTTGCAACCCAAATGCCACCGGTTCGCAGTGGTAAACGGGTGGTGTTTCTCACCTTGGATGATTCAACAGGTCCGGTTGACGCAACCTTTTTCGAAGACGCCCAGGGACCCTATGCCCACGATCTTTTCAATTCATGGATTCTTTTAGTGCGTGGTGAAACCCGCCGAACAGGTCCGCGCGGAGTATCAATTCGCGCAACAGGTTGCTGGGAATTGGGCAGTGTTCAACGGTTGTGGCGACA
This sequence comes from Actinobacteria bacterium UBA7422, assembly GCA_002469525.1. Lineage (GTDB taxonomy): Bacteria > Actinomycetota > Actinomycetes > S36-B12 > S36-B12 > UBA4592. The sequence continues at coordinate 3,242 of DKME01000090.1, read as the reverse complement.
AGGGGGAACAGATGCTGTCAACGAGTTAGTTCGTGCACACCCACTTCCAGAGGGGAATTCGCCGCGTAAGCGAATCGCCTTGATTCATGCCAGTGGGTTTAAGCAGTCGCCCTACACGGACATTAAGACCCCGGTTGCGACCCCGCCAAGTAAGTTGTGGCACAGAAGCCCAGGGACGCCCGGATGGTGAAACCATTAGTCGTGATTTATTCGGTAATAATTGAGGAGCGCACATGAGTAGGAGTCAAGTGCGCCGCCAAACCGGAAAGTTGGACTTTGGCTCCAACGACGCGGGCTGCAATATTTTGCACATTGATATGGACGCTTTTTATGCAGCAGTTGAACTACGCGACTACCCAGAACTTAAAGGGACCCCGGTAGTTATAGCCGCCCAGGGAAATCGCGGGGTTGTTCTGACCGCCACCTACGAAGCCCGCGCCCTAGGTGTGCATTCAGCGATGCCAATCTCACGAGCCCGACGAATCGCGCCCGAAGCAACATTTCTCACTCCACACCATGAAAAATATTCAGAGGTCAGCCGAAACGTGATGGCGCTCTTTGAATCGATTACCCCACTTGTTGAACCGTTAAGCCTCGACGAGGCATTCCTTGATGTCTCTGGGGCGATTCGCAGGCTTTCCAATCCACTCACGATCGCCGAACTAATTCGGGCCCGTGTCGCAGACGAGCAAGGAATAACCTGTTCGGTTGGAGTTGCCAGTACAAAGTTTGTAGCCAAACTGGCTTCGACACGGGCAAAGCCAGACGGTCTTCTACTAATCCCCGCTGATCGGGTAATTGACTTTTTGCATCCACTACCCATTAGTGCACTGTGGGGAGTAGGTGAGAAAACGGAAGAGGCGCTCATGCGTCTTGGGTTGCAGAGTGTTGCTGACATTGCCAATACCCCAGCTGGCACGTTGACTCGGGCGCTTGGCCAAAGTGGCGCGCACCTGCACGAACTTTCATGGGGGCGAGACCCTCGGTCCGTTGTGCCACATGAAGTCGAAAAGAGTGTCAGTAACGAACACACTTTCAGTCAAGACGTTGATGACCCGGCAGTTATTCGCGCCGAACTCACGGCACTCTCTGACAAGGTCGCTGCACGGTTGCGCAGGGCGGGCTACAAAGGCAAAACGGTGACATTGAAATTACGTTTCGCAGATTTCACCACCATCACTCGCTCGAAAACTGGCGCGCATACAGATCTTGCGCACGAGATTTATGCCACGGTGTGGAAGTTATATGAATCACTTGGGCTACAACGAGTGAGAATTCGGCTGGTCGGGGTGAAAGTTGACGGGCTCATTGGCACCCACGAGGCACCTGATCAACTACTTTTTGGTGAGCCAGAGCACGGTCGCCGTGACGCTGAACTCGCCATTGACACGCTGCGTGACAAGTTCGGACCTGACGCGGTGCGCCCGGGACGGACCGTTAACGGTGTTCCTGCTACTCCTCCGGAGGAGTTATAAGTGCCAAGGGGCCATTTGTTCGTCGACTGTGAAGCGCTGACAGCAAACCTGTCCGGTTTGGTAACAAAATTGACGGAATGAGGGGCGATGGGTTGCTTGTCGCGGGATTCGTCATATCCTTATCTCAGGCAAGAATTAATTGCGTCATTGAACGTACCCGGAGGAAAGGGGACCAGCATGGCACTGTCAGAGCACGAGCAGAAATTGCTTGAGCAAATGGAACAGGCTTTGTACGCTGACGACCCCAAGTTTGCCTCAAACATACGTACCGCTGGGACCGGTGCCGCACGTAAGCGAGCCGCACTTGGTGTTCTCGCGGTTCTCGCTGGCCTGGGACTGCTCGTTCTTGGAGTTGCAACAAGCCCTGCGGTTGGGGTTGCGGGATTCGTGGTAATGCTCGTTGGGGCGGTTCTTACCTATTCAGCATTCACCAGTGGTGGTGGCGTAGCGGTTGAAGACCCCGAAGTTGACCCAGATGTTCAAGCTTTCCGCGCTAAGGCTCAGAAGGCTCCTAAAAACGCAGGCTTTATGAACAAAATGGAAGATCGGTGGCGTAAACGCACCGATGGCGAACAATAAGAAATCAGGTAACTTTTAATCGTGAATGACGTTGTTCCGGCTCAACTCGGTCGTTTCTTTGAAGACTTTGATGCAGGCACTACTTACCAGCACCCATTCGGCCGCACAATCTCTGAAGCTGATTCAACTTGGTTCACTCTGCTCACGTGCAACACGAATCAAAACCACTTTAATGCGCATTTAGCGCAGAGCAATCCAATTACGCAGGGTCGCATAATTGTCAACTCGGGTTTAACCGTTGCACTCGTTCTTGGACTGTCTGTAATAGACATGAGCCAAAATGCGGTGGCCAACTTAGGCTGGACCGACATCAAGTTGACTTACCCGGTCTATATCGGGGATACGATTTATGCGGAAAGTGTGTGTCTGGAAAAACGCGAGAGCGGATCAAGGCCTGAAATGGGAATTATCCGGATGAAAACCCGAGGACTGAACCAAGATGGCGACGAAATAGTGTCGTGGTTTCGTTCTGTAATGGTCCCCAAGCGGAGTTCCGGTATTGGTCAGGACTATTTTCCTCAAGCTAAAAACGGCCCACTGACAACCGATTAATTCACCTCTGCCGTACTGGGCAAAGGTGGCAATACGGGAATCGGTTCATTGCAGTTTGATGCTGGCAAGGTTCCGGCGAAAATTTGTTGTAACCAAGTTACGGCCGTTGGCCCACCAATCGCTGCAGCAAGTTCGTGGTTAACCCCTCCCATCCAGAGTGCATTAACGTGAGTTCCTGCCTCGCACCACGTTCTTTGGAGGTAGGCATTTGGCTGTGGCAGCACCACTTCGTCTGCCGTCCCTTGCAGAAGTAGCAATGGCATATCGGTGGGAAGAGGTGGTGGAGTCTGTTCTTTTAATGCTTCTGACCAACCGGGATCATCGGCTGGGTTGGCTACAAAAAAGTCTTCGTTGAAGGCGTCCATGCGTATCTCAGCCTCAAGGCCGGCGTCTTTGATACAGGCAAGTGCCAACCGATCATAATTCTTTTGACCGGGGTTACTTAGAATTTCGTTGACAGCAAGGCCGGGGTAGCGAACTGGCCACGACCGCATAACTTCTGCCCCGATTACCCACCCCACCAGCGTGTTCCACTGCTGATCAATTATCTGTGTCAATTCACCCGCTGGTGCAGCAGCTGCAACTCCAAGAAGATCAAGTTCTGGTGCGAACTCCTTACTCAAATGGCCTGTCCAC
>DKME01000050.1:7911-29353 GCA_002469525.1 Actinobacteria bacterium UBA7422 | reverse complement strand
TCCTCAAGTCATTCGGCAACGTTTCCACGCAGAGATTTTGACGCATTCACTTCGCGCTGAAATTGCGAACACTGTGTTGGCTAACGAGTTGATTAATATCGGTGGGGTCACCTTTGTTTTCCGCGCAATCGAGGAGACCGGTGCTAGTACAGTCGAGGTTGTTAAGGCGGCCTATGCGGCGATGCAAGTCTTTGGAATTCCTGCCCTATGGCACGGGATCAACACACTTCCAGAGAATGTTTCTGCGCGGGCTCGGACGGCACTTCACCTTGAAGTGCGCCGGCTATTGGATCGTTCAGCCCGGTGGTTCTTACAGAATCGCGGTTCGGGTATTGATATCGACTCGGAAATTGCAGGCTTTGCCCAGAGTGTTCGAGAGTTCTCGGGTGGAGTTCCCAAAGCGCTTCGTGGGCAAGAGTCCGAGAGATTTGAAAGGCTCTCGCAACGGTTCATTGACGCCGGTTCACCCAAGGAAATTGCTGACCAAGCCGCGAGTGGCCTCGATGTGTTCTCGCTGCTCGATATCACCGAATTGTCGCGCGCACTTGATGCTGACATGACCGAGGTTATTGAATTGTATTTCGAGTTGTCGGAGCATTTTGACGTGGATCAACTGCTCGTGCGCATCACGGGGCTGCCCCGGGGTGACCGTTGGACCGCATTGGCACGGCAGGCCCTGCGATCTGACCTGTATTCGGTGATTGCCGAGTTAACGGGCGGGGTGTACGCGGCGACCGAAAGTGGTAGTGCGACCGGTCGAATCTCGCGGTGGGAGGAGAAGCGAGCGGAAGGTGTCGCTCGTACCCGCTCAACTCTCGATGAAATTCTCCAAGTCGAGGACATTGACCTTGCAACACTCTCGGTTGGTTTGCGAGTCCTGCGGAACTTGGTGGCTCAAGCGACATGAGTATGCCATTAGATCCGTTGTCCCAACGCAGGTATAGCAGGCATATATCAATGGAGCAGGTAGGTGAATTGGGGCAACACAAGCTCGGTAAGGCGCGCGTGCTTGTGGTGGGTGCGGGCGGACTGGGTTCACCGGCATTGTTGTACTTAGCTGCCGCAGGCGTGGGCACGATTGGAATCATTGAGTTTGATGTCGTGGAGCTGAGCAATTTGCAGCGACAGATCATTCACACGGAATCAACAATAGGTAGTTCCAAGGTTGCGTCTGCGGAAGCGGCAATGAAGAATCTCAACAGTTCCATTGGTATTGAAGTTTTTGACACACCTATTGGACGAGACAATGCTCGCGAAATAGTGAGTCAATTCGATCTGGTTGTGGACGGCTCAGATAATTTCGCAACCCGGTATTTACTCAATGACGCCTGTTTTCTCGAGGGCAAGCCATATGTGTGGGGATCGGTGCTGCGCTTTGACGGACAGGTCAGCGTTTTCGGGTGGGCCGAGGGGCCGTGCTATCGCTGTGTGTACCCAATTCCACCTGAGCCGGGAACGGTTCCCAACTGCGCAGATGCTGGTGTATTCGGTGCAATTTGTGGAGTGATTGGTTCGATGCAGGTGAGCGAAGCACTCAAAATTATTCTGGGCGTGGGCGATGTCCTCAGCGGCCGGATTGCGATTTTTGACGCGTTAAATGCCAGTGTGGAACATGTTATGGTCGCACGCGACCCGGGTTGTTCGCTGTGCGGAGATACGCCCACCATCACCGAATTGGTGGATTACGTTGCACTGTGTTCTGGTAACCAACCGGGCGAGCGTATCGACAGAAGCGAATTGGTTGCGTTGCTTAATGCACGGGCGCGTGGCGAGGCCGCCTTCGAGTTGATTGATATCCGTGAAGAATACGAACTGATTCATGGTTTGATTCCCGGTTCGGTCAACCGTCCATTGTCAACATTTGATGTAGAAAGCTTCGGCATCGCAGCACACAGCGACCCGAGCATTACGGGCGAAATCATTCTGTACTGCCAGGCTGGTGTCCGTTCCGAGTATCTCTTGCGAGAGCTCGCCGCACGAGGATTTTCACAGGTGCGGCATTACGGCGGCGGTTATATCGATTGGGTGGCAGGAGCAGGTTAGAGCAAGTTCTTTTTGGTTAAGTAATTAAACGACCAGTATCCTGGCAGGGTTGGTAGCCAGAAAGTCAACAATCGGTAGAGCAGCACGGCTGAGACAGCAAGACCCGCGTCTAGACCGGCGGCGGTCAGTCCGGCTGCCAGTGCCGCTTCAACCGCACCGAGTCCACCCGGAGTGGGCGCTGCCTGACCAATTGTTGCGCCAGCAAGATAGACCACTGCGACAACCGCAATGCTAAGACTTCCATCAAATGCTTGAACGCACGCATAGAGCACCCCAACGTACGCCAGGTTTAGTAGCAGGATGCCGCCGATTCCTTCGAGGAGTTTTGTAGGTCGTTGGGCGATCGTGACCATGCGAGGGACAACTTCTTTGATCAACGGCCCGATCCTTTTGCTGATCAACCGTCGCACAGCGGAAACTGCAAGGAGCGCCAACAGGATCACCGCAACCGCAGCGACGCCAACGACTGCCCATATCGGTGGATCAAACGTGAAGTCGGCTTGTGTACCTGCGGCGATACCGAAAGCGAGCAGCAGGCCAATGTGCGTTGCGAAAGCCGCGACCTGTGAGACCCCAACACTTGCGGCCGCAAGAGCCGGGTGCAGACCGGATTTTTGCAGGTAGCGAACATTTATCGCGATTGCACCCAGCGCCGGTGGAGAGACCAACGTTGCGAAGTCTCCGGCAACCTGTGCTAGCACTGTGCGACCAAATGACAACTTTTCCGGAACGAAACCCGATAGTGACCATGCCGCGCCCGCGTAGGTGATCAAACTGAATCCAAATGCTCCCAGCACCCATGACCAATTTGCGGTACTAAACAGGTTACCTAGATCGACCGAAGTGAGTTGTGAAAGCAATACGTATCCGGCAATTGTTCCGACCACAATCATGACAAGGGTGCGCGGTTTGATTCGCTGGAACTGGATCTGTTCCGTGTCAGCATCAGGGCGAAGTTCAACAATTGCATCACGCAAGGCGATGATCATGCCTTTATGTTTGCGAAGTGCTTTGCGGGTCCCCGGTGAAAGTGCCACTGGTTGTAGCGCTGGTAGCGCGCGGGCAATTGCGTCACTGCCGAGCACTCGCCGAGCCGAAGAAACACTGCGTTCAACCGAGGTCAGCATGGCAAGTGAACATAAGAGTTCGGCCAGATCCAAGCGGATCGCTACGTCACTTGCAGCAATGGACCCTTGGTCGGTGCCCAACAGCCACGTGCTGTTTTCAGGCCCGCGCAGTAAATGTCTGCTAGAAAGCGCGCGGTGACTCATCTGGTGTTCGTGCAGTGTTCGGATCGCCCGCCAAGCGCTGTCGAGCTCGGTATCAGTGATATCGGTTAATTCGTTAAATGGTGTACCGGGGATCTGTTGGTACACCAATGCCACCGAGTCTGGGCCAACTTCAGTGGCTAAGAGAAGTCGAGGTACAGGTGCACCGGCAGCCTGAGCCGCGTAGGCAACCAAGGCCGCATGTTCAACCGCTTTGCGCAGGTTGAAGGCCCCTTTACCCGGCTCATCGCGCAACCGAAGGCTGGTCCAGGCGGCATTTACCAGCCCGGCCCCTTCTAAGTCTCGGTCCAAAATGGTGATGCGGAGGGGATCGCCATTTCGTGTGATCGCGCTGTAGCGGCGTCCCCGGCTAGTGAGGTTGGCAATCCTCAATTCGGTGATCGGGTATCCACCACGTTCCATAGCGGCAGCGACCGCGGCGCCGCTGGGTCTGGTGGTTGAGGTGCCCAGTGCATAACGGGTAAGTAGTCCGATTGCCCAACCAACGGCGAGAGAAAATCCAATACCCGCGAGTGCGATTCCTGAACTCAAGAGCGTTACCAAGATCAGCGAGACCATGACGACGCTGGAGAGCACGTTCCAAGGGCGGCGACTCATAAGTCGAGCAACAGTGATGAAGGCCAAGATACCGCCGAGAATCGGCGCGGTGGAACCATTCGCACTGCTGGTTGAACCTGCCATAGCTATGAGGAGTCGAGGGTTGTCCAATCCACCAATCACGATTGACACAATCGATAGAACCGTGACCGCCAAGAAGAGGGCCACCAGGGAATCAAATAACTGGCGAAGCCTTCGGCGCACAATCAAACTGATTGATCCAGCAATAGGAAGTCCCAATGAGCCGATTCCGCCAACTACATTTAGTGCCAAAACGACGAGTGATGGTAAAAGGGCAACTCCACCTTCAATATCGGTATCGAGGCCGGCCGTGGTGCTAGTTGCAAAGTAGCCCAAAGCGATTGTTCCTAAAACAAGTGAGATTGCCACGGCAAATCGAGCTAGGTCAAGTGGGCGACGAATTCGTTTCTTAATAGCGCCGTCATAAATAATTGGAGGGTTTACGCCATTGTTTGGGGCCGGCGCTTTCGTGGATTCAGTCGGGATGTAAGGAATGGGACCGGCCAAGGTGAACTCAGTTTCAATTGCTGAATCCGAGTCGGGCGCCACTAGGTAATCGTGTCACAGTGGGGTAATTGTCAGTGCAGCATGGTATTCATAGCTCATGCGAGCGGAGGCGACCTGGGAACTCAACTGGGAACTCAACAGTGAGCAACCCATGGCCCCATCGATTCACGTCAACCCTGCCCAGCAGGCCGTGATCGATCTGCTTTCGGGGAGAAATTTGGTTCTCGGTTCGGCAGGGGCAGGGAAAACCACCACACTCATCAGTTCGGTCGAGCAGCGACTCCGAGAAGGAGTGCCGGCCCGAGAGATTCTCGTCCTCACCTACGGGAAGTCCGCGGTCCGCGAATTCAAGGAAAGCCTTGCTGCTCGTACGTCGGGAATTGTTCTTCCATATATCGGAACTTTTCACGCTCTCGCATACTTAATCGTGATGGGGTCAGTGTCCACTTCTAATCTTGAGCGACCAGAGTTGCCCAGGTTGCTTTCTGGTGCGGAAGAAGAAGCGAGAATCCGGCAACTGATCGCCGGTGTGCTGGCAGATCACACGAGTTCCGGGGCGGGAATCGAGTGGCCCTCCTCGTTGCGGGGTGCTGCCAAGACCCAAAGTTTCGCCCGTGAAGTGCGCAATGTGATCGCGCGACTCAAGGAATTGCAGTTAACCGGGGCCGACCTCATTACGCTCGGTGAGCAAGAAGGTCGCCCCGAGTGGGAAATTGCCGGACATATCGCGACCAACGACACCCAGGTCATGGCCCTCGAAAATGTTATGGACTACAACTCGCTTCTCCTGGCCGCGATCACATTGGCGCCCAGCTCTCCAGTGCTTTCACACATATCCCATGTTTATATCGACGAATACCAAGAAGTGGGACCGCTGCACCGACAATTACTAGCGGTAATCTCCCAGAGAGCCACGGTACTTGTAGCCGTGGGTAATCCACATGAAAGTGTTTTTGGTTTTCGTGGATCTGAAACAGATATGGCTCTGGGATTTGAGGCAGAGTTTGCGCACTCCACTCATTTTCAACTCACTGATTCTTGGCGTTTTGGTCCCGAGATTGCGGCTGCAGCCACGGCTCCATTTGGTGCTAAGGGCCAATCAGCCGTGGGTTACACGCAGTATTTTGCAGGCGCAGGTTCGGTGAAGATAAATAAATACGCGTCTCGCAACGCACGTGCCGCTTTTGTCGCCGAGGGTATCTACAACTCGCACATGCTGGAAAACGTTCCATGGAATTCCATGGCTGTCATTGGGCGCGCACGCTCGGATATACCGCTCATTACTCGTGCATTGAACCGCGCGGGTGTACCTGTCGTTGTAGCCACCGACGAAATTGCCTTGAAAGATGAGCCCGCCGTGCAAGTATTGCTGGGACTCCTGTCAATCGCGGAAGATCCGGAAAAAGCGAGCCCAGCTTCTGTTGCGGATCTCTTAACTGGACCTATATGCGGCCTTGATGCAAGTGACATGCGTCGACTGGGCCGCGCCTTGCGGATCGTGGAACCTCACGTTGCTTCGGCCCAATTGATCAAGGAACTCATTGCTGGAACGAGTAAGGGTGAAGCCAATCTAGACGAACTCGATGCGCGTCTGAAACCAATTGTCGGTCTAGTCGCACAGCTTCACCGCGAAATCGCATCAGATACCCCGGTCAGTGAGATTGTGTGGACCGCCTGGACTGGCGGGGAGAAGTTTCCACACGGCTGGCCGCAACGACTGCAGAGCGCCGCGCTTTCGCACAGTGCCCCGGCGCACCACGACCTAGATTCGATCATGGCACTCTTTGATGCTGCGGCGCGATTTGCTGAACGTTCGAATGCAGGAATTGACAACTTTCTCACCCAACTTAAGTTTCAAAGTCTGCCCGCAGAGCCCGTTGCCGCGAGAGGGCTTCGCGCCGATGCAGTTCAAGTTATGACCGTGCACCAAAGCAAAGGTCGCGAGTGGGACCGAGTGTGGTTGGTTGGGCTAGAAGAAGGCATTTGGCCAAATCTGGTTGCTCGCGGAAGCCTGTTGAAAGCCGAAGAAATCGGTGTCGGTAGTTCACACCTTGCGCTGAATCCCGTCGCCTTGTTGCGCGAGGAACGCAATTTGTTCTATGTCGCGTGCACGAGAGCCAAGGAAGCCTTGACCCTGACATGTATTGATCAAGGAGGCGAGGGCGGGGACCAGCCCAGTCGCTTTATCGGCGACGTCGTCGGAACGGGGGTCACGCCGGTTGTAGTCGCCGGATACCCAAAGAATCGGTCAAGTTGGTCGGGACTGGCTGCAGATCTGCGCCGCACACTTGCAGACCCGTACGCCAGCACGGAACTGAAATCCAGAGCGGGCGCGATACTGGCTGACATGGGCCCTAGCGTCAGCCCGGGAACTTGGTGGGGCCTGACCCCAATTTCGCAGTCACAGCGACCAGTGCGGCCAGCACACAAGCCAATCAAAATGTCGGGAAGCTCACTGGACTCCCTCCTTCAGTGTCCTCTGAAGTGGTTTCTGGACCGAGAGGCCAAAGCACAAGTATCCCGCGGTTCGGCAACCGCATTTGGCAGTATCGTGCACGCGATTGCGGAGTTTGTTGCCAAGGGCGAACTGTCACAGGATGAGCAACAAATCCGAGAATTAATTAATGGCTCGTGGCAGGCTTTGGCCTACGAGGCAGATTGGCAGTCCCAGGCGGATCTCGTGCAGGCCTACAAGGCGGCCGAGCTTTTTCTCAACTACCACAATCTCACTCCGCGCGTCTTCAAGGAGGCAGAAGGCGAATATAGGACGGAACTAACCGTAACGACTCCTAGTGGCAAACAAGAGGCCATTGAACTTAGCGGCATTCTCGACCGAATTGAAATAGACGACAATGGTCGGCTTGTTGCAATTGATTTCAAAAATGTGAAGAACCCTCCAAGCAAGGCTGAAATTACCGAAAACGGACAACTAGGAATCTACCAACTGCTGCTACGGGACCAACAAGACTGCGAGGTGACTGCGGACTTTTCCCAGCAGGAAACTATCCCAGTTGGGGCTGCCCTTGTTCAACTTCGAGTTGACGCATCCGAGGCAAGGGTTCAACCCCAGGAAGCCATTAATTTTAGCGAGACACCGACGTGGATTGAAGTAAAACTTGGCCAAGCTGCCGAGATAATTCGTACTGAAGCGTTCTTTCCGCGAGTGAATCCCTCATGCCGTTACTGCTCCTACAAGTCGGTCTGTCCCACCACGTCAATGGATGTGTTGAGTCGTGACCTGATTAACGGGGGTGAAAACGGTGACGACTCATTCAACTAATGAACTCAGCGACGCAGACCTTGAAAGCATTCTTGGGTTTGCGCTGTCAGAGCAGCAGCGGAGCGCGGTAAAGGCACCCCGTGAACCGGCGGTCATGGTTGCCGGAGCAGGGTCAGGAAAAACCACTTCAATGTCAGCTCGCATCGCATTCTTGATCGGGAGTGGTTACGTCACACCCGAGCGGGTGCTCGGACTCACATTCACGACAAAAGCAACAGCCCAACTGTTGGACTCGTCTCGCTCGCGTATCGCCGCCTTAGCGCTGTTGCATCCATTGGCATTCGGTGAAGAAACCGGCGATCCCGTTATTTTAACCTATAACTCTTTCGCATCTGGGGTAGTGAAAGAGTACGGCGCACTGCTTGGACGAGACTTCAATGCTGACGTGTTAACCGACGGTGCCCGGCAGCAACTTGCGTACCGGTTGGTGTGCACAACACAACGTGACTTAACTGGGATCTCTGTAGGGCCTGCGAAAATTACTTCAGATTTACTTTCCCTGGACGGTGAACTCAGCGAGTTGGCGATCACGCCAGAGGCAGTAATTGAATACGATCGCACTTTAATTAAGTACCTCGCAGGTCTTACCGGGAGCAATCAGACATTGCGCGGAATTGCCAGTACTTCGGCGAGGCGAATTACCCTCTCGCAACTCGTGCTTGAATGGCGGGAATTGAAGGCGTCACGTAACCTCATCGAATTCTCAGATCAAGTTCGGCTCGCGACTTCAATTGTTACCCAATTCCCCGAAGTCGCGGCACAGATCCGTTCACGTTTTTCCATCGCGTTACTTGACGAATACCAAGACACCTCGATTAGCCAACGAATTTTGCTCGAGACCATTTTTTCGCAGGGCTTCCCAGTGACGGCGGTTGGTGACCCTTGTCAGGCAATTTACGGTTGGCGTGGCGCCAGTGTCGAAAACATTAATAGTTTTCCACGTCAGTTCCAAACCCGCGAGAATCGCGACGCGAGTGTCTACCCACTTTCCGCTAACCGTCGCTCGGGAGTCCAGATTCTCGAGTTGGCTAACCTGATCTCGGAGAATTTACGTGCCGAGCACCCAAACGTTGAACGGCTTGATCCAACCCGGGACATTCAAGGTGAAATCACGTTGGCCCTTTTTGACTTCGCTGATCAAGAGATCCAATGGATGGCCGACCAAATTGCAGAGCAACATAGTCGAATTGAGTCAGGTGAGAGTGAAGTAGGAAAACAAGATATTGCAGTTCTCGCTTCTACTGGAAATATGCTTCTGCGCATGCGCGAGGCCTTACAACAACGCGGAATCCCGGTCCAATTGCATTCTGCTGCGGGACTGCTTTCCCACCCACTTGTCATGGACTTGAGGGCAATCCTTGAGATCATTCACGAACCAACGGCCAACCCCGCTTTCGTGCGGTGGGCAACCGGGGTCAGGTGGCGCATTGGTGCTCGAGACATGGCAGCGCTTGGTTCACGTGCAGGCGCTCTCGCACAGTCAAGTGGTCGGGTAAGTGCGGAGAATGTCCAAGGTGCACTGGACGCGGCGGTCGAGGGAATTGATCTAGTCGACGTCGTTTCCCTCTCAGATGCAATCTTTGATCTGGGGGAGTTAGACCGGTACTCACCGGCGGCAATTGAACGCTTTGGGAAAATGGCTGAACAAATCCGAATATTGCGAACGCACATTGGCGAGCCACTCGTTGAATTGATGGCACGAGTGACTCGGATTTCTGGGATCGATATTCAAGCACAGCTGCATGGAAATGACTCGATTGCCGTGAATGAACTAATTAATTTGGCGGCGGATTTCCAAGACGTTGACGGTCGAGTGTCATTGGGCGCATTCATCTCACGGATGGCCGACATAGAAAGATTCGACATTAGTGTGGATTACGAGCAGCCTGTTGAACCGGGTGCAGTTCAACTGATCACGATTTATAAAGCAAAGGGTTTGGAATACACACACGTGTACCTACCTAATTTAAGCGATAGGGCTTTCCCTGGTGGTCAAGCAAGGGGTAACTGGACGGGTGACGCCACCATGGCGCCTTGGCCACTTCGTCAGGACTCTCCACCTGCCATCGCGAACTTCCCAGATCACAGCGTGACCAAAATTACCGAGGCCACTTTCAAGAAGGAGTATTTATCCCACTTTGATGCCCTTAAGGAGCGGGACAACGAACGACTCGCCTATGTCGCTTTCACTCGAGCCAAAGACTCGCTCACATTGAGTGCGAGTTGGTGGGGCGTGAATTGGAAAAAGCCGCACGGCCCGCATCCATTTCTCGCAGCTGCGCATGACCTGTTGGCGGGCAGTGGTATCAATATTCCAGTGTGGGCTCCTGCTCCCGCAGGGGATCGTCCGGACCGGGATCTTGATTCAATCGAGTTGACCTGGCCGGTACCGGTGCCCGAGACAATCGTCGCGAAACTCAAGGACCAAGCGCACTACGTAGCATTGGGCGATCTTCCTGCGGGGGAACTAACTGACAGTGAAGTAACCCGAGTGCAGGCATGGACGGCTGCACGGAGTGCGTTGCAGCGCGAGCGTGAGCGGTTCGACTCTCCCGTACGTACCGTGTCTTTGCCACGAAGCGTGGGGGCGAGCAGCATGCTGCGGGCACTGCGCGAACCTGAAGTTCTCGCGGTGGAGATTGCCAGACCCATGCCGCGGAAACCAAACTACATAGCCAACCGTGGAAGTGAAATTCACGCATTCATCGAGAATTATTACGGCATGCAAGCCCTCTTTGATTGGGATGAACTTGACGGCGACTCGATCCTCGGATCAGCACAGTCAGCAGAGTCAGCCCAGTCAGGAGAGACACGAAAACTCAAGGAAGCATTCCTCGCCAGCAGATTCGCCGATCTCACACCCGTGGCCGTTGAGCAACAGTTCACCGTGACGATCGCAGGGAGATCCGTCACGGGCTACATTGACGCTGTTTTTCAGATCGACGGTCGGTTCTTGGTTGTGGACTGGAAAACAGGTGGAACAACTCACCTTGATCCAGCCCAACTCGCTTTCTATCGCTTAGCATGGGCGAAAATTGCGGCTGTTGACATTCGGGAAGTGGATACTGCCTTTGTCATGTTGGCATTGGGCGAGGAGCGGTTCGTTGACACCGACGAAATCATTCGCGATCTGGAACGTCAATCGGTGTAGCGTTCTTGGGCTCACTCTTCTCAACAATTTCCTCACCAGCTTCTTCGGTGGGCTTGGGCCTGATTCCAATCCAATTGCGCATGCGTACTCGTGCTGGTTCTTCAATAAATCGCCACATCAAGTACGCAATCACAAACGACATGCCCAGCAGCACCACAACCGCGAGGGTATACAAGATCCCCCCTTCAATACCGATTGCTTTCATGCCGGCTCGCCAAAGGCCAAACCACACGAGGTGGGTCATGTACAGGGAGTAGGAAATAAATCCACCGAAAACCATGATTTTTTTGGACAGTAAGTTCGCCATACCCCGTTGGGAAAGCGCGAGGCTCCCAATCCAAGCGACGAGGATGGGGACAAGTAGCAGGTGAAAATATGGTGGAAGAGGTTCAGCATCAGGATCCGTTGACGTGATCGGAGCGGCAGCAGCTGGTAACCACGCGAGGAAAACGGAGCCGGCAACGATTATTGCGGGCAGAACAAATGCAAGTACGTCACTGATTTTGGTGGCTCGGTTTGATTCTTGCAGTCGACAGACAATCAAGTAGGAAATAGCCCCTGCAAGAAATGCCGTGAGTACGCGGTAGGTCGAACCCCAGTTGTCAGAGTAGTAAGGGTCCGAGGTTCCCAAGCCGTAAACAACCAGAGGGCTCAAGACGAGTAGCCAGAAAAAACAAAGTGCCCACGTGGGTAGGTGCTTGTGCATCCGCCAGAGGATGAGAGCCACGATTGGGAATAGCAAATATGCAAGCCACTCCATGGACAAGGACCACGCCACGAAGTTCCACCCCCGCTGCGGATCACTGCCCCACTCTTGAATCAAGAGTAGGTTCTTAATGAAATCCCAGGGATTGAGCCAGCTTCGGTTGAGTTCCTCTCCTGTGACGATTGATGCCGCAACGACGGCGAAGCCGGCAACAAGCAGCATGACGAGGTGAACGGGATAAATGCGAGCAAGCCGGAGCCACCAGAATCTCAGTGACTTTTTAGCTTTGAGTCGTTGACCCAAAGAGCTGAGGTAGGTGTGGGCCAAAATGAAACCGGAAAGTGCGAAGAACAGGTCTACACCAAGTCGACCAATTTGAATAAATTCGGGCAGCACCGGGATGCTCAATAATCCGATCGTGTCGAGTTGGCTTTGGGAATGGTAGAGCAAAACCCAGACGGCGGCCACGAGTCTGATTCCGGTCAACTGCCTAATGAACACGTTCACGCTTAAACCCTATGTGCAGTTCGAGGATTGAACAGGTAGGTTGGCGCGCGTTGAAAGGATTCCATGTCACATTCGCCGATGCTGGCTGATCTCGTTCTTTCCCGTAGTGCAACTGATCGCTATGCCGAAATGCGCAAAGATCCGGAGCGGGTACACCAAGCGCTCAACCACCCGGATACCCGATTTCTGTGTGTTCACAATTCACAAGCACCCATGGTTGGTTCAGGCCTACGATTCTTTGAGTTAGGGGAGATCCCGGAGGATTCTGCAACCTATTTTCTTGGATATGAAGGAACTACTGCATATTTCGGTTTCTCTGTTGACGCTGACTTTGTGTCCGGTCACGAACCGGATTCTTGGGTGAATCTACGCGCGAGTGGATCACGCCTGTGTGACCGCGATGCGGGGCTACTGGTAGCCGCGGTAGCTCTCGACAACTGGAATTTCACGCACACGCGTTGCCCGCGCTGTGGAAGTGAAACTGTTCAAAGTGAGGCCGGGTGGACGAGACGATGCCCGGTGGACAATTCTGTTCATTTCCCTCGAACCGACCCAGCCGTGATCGTGTTGGTGACCGACCCTGTGGACCGAGTGCTCTTGGCCCGCCAAAGTCGTTGGCAGCAAGGGTGGGTGTCTGTTCTTGCCGGGTTCGTAGAAGCGGGCGAGTCGGCCGAGGCCGCTGTTCTGCGTGAAGTCCATGAAGAAACCGGTATCGTGCTTGACCCCGAAAGCCTTGATTATCTAGGAAGCCAACCATGGCCATTCCCGAACTCGCTCATGCTGGGGTATCACGCCCGGTCGCTCAATACCGAGATTCAAGTTGACGGCATTGAAATAGTGGAAGCTTGTTGGTATGACCGCGCAGAGGTACGGGCACTGTGTGAATCACAGGAGTTGCATCTGCCACCGAGAGTCAGCATTGCTCATCAATTAATTGCCCGCTGGTACGGGGAAGAGTTGCCGAGCAACACGTCATTTCGCTAATGAGTATCGCGTATCGAATTAGGCGGAAACCTTCGCGAGAACCTCGGCAATAGGTGGGTTGGTCAACGTTGTTCCATCGGCAAACTTAAGAGTGGGAACTACTTCGTTTCCACCATTCACCGAGGCAACAAATGCGGCGGATTCTGGATCCACCTCGATGTCAACTTCCGTGTATTCAATTCCAGCACGCATCATTTGTGCCTTAAGACGCTGGCAGTACCCGCACCAGACCGTGCTGTACATGATCACTGAATTCGATTCGCTCACCCGCTGAGCCTAGGGGTGTGCCGGAGTTGCCGCGAGGGGGTCAGATCCACATGGCAAGATCAACGGGTGGAGTCGGAGCAGCGGGCGTTGAGCATCCTTGAAGGACTAGACGCCGAGCAGCGTGAAGTCGCCCTTGCTGTGAGTGGTCCGGTTCGAGTATTGGCAGGGGCGGGAACCGGAAAAACGCGGGCGATCACGCATCGGATTGCCTACTCGGTAGTGACAGGGGCCAGTGATTCTGAACGAACTCTGGCATTGACCTTCACTAACCGAGCTGCTGGGGAAATGCGACACAGATTGCGCGGCCTTGGTGTTCAGGGCGCCCAGGTTCGTACATTCCATGCCGCTGCATTGCGTCAACTTCGATACTTTTGGCCCCAACTCTCACGCACGGCCTTCCCAGAACTCATGTCTAGCAAAGCTTCAATGGTGGCCCGTGCACTCTCGCACTGCAAGGTTGACAGTGATACCGCGCTGGTGCGCGATGTGAGTGGGGACATCGAGTGGTGCAAATCCAACATGATTGATTCAACACTAATTCATAAAGCAAAACGTGATTTTGCAATTGATGTGGGAACCCTTGCGAAAGTCATGGACTCATACGAAGGCGCAAAGAAGGATCGAAACGTTCTTGATTTTGATGACATATTGATGCTGATGTCTGCGGCCATTCGTACGCGACCGGAAATCGAGACAGCTGTCCATAACGCCTATAAGTGGTTCACGGTTGACGAATTCCAAGACGTTAATCCACTTCAGAAGAGTGTGTTGGATCTATGGGTTGGCGAACGTGACGATATCTGTGTTGTCGGGGACCCAAGTCAGACTATTTATTCATTCACGGGTGCCTCATCCGAGTATCTGTCCGAATTTGTTACCAAGTTCCCGCACTCGACCCGAATTGAATTGGTTCGGTGCTACCGGTGCTCGCCGGAAATTGTGGCAATGGCCAACGCTGTCATCCATGGTGATACCCGATCAAAGCCATTGACATTGCGTTCACAGCAGGAATCCGGCGTTGCACCCACAATTTCAGCATTCGCTGATGACAACGACGAAGCAGAAAAAATAGCTGCTTCAATAAAGTCAATGATGAATTCTGGGACGAGTGCATCGGAAATTGCAATTCTTTTTCGTATCAATGCTCAATCTGCTGAACTTGAAACGGCGCTCTCCAGTCTTGACATTCCACTTGTGCTTCGCGGGACCGAACGATTTTTTGAACGGCCAGAAGTGAGGTCCGCCTTGACTCTCCTGCGCGGGGATGCAAAAAATTCGGGGCTAGTTCCCACTCATCTGGCCGAGCATGTGCGCGACGTCCTTTCAGGTACAGGCTGGAGCGCGCAGGCGCCCCGGGGGACCGGTGCGGTCCGCGAAAAGTGGGAGTCACTCTTGGCGCTGATGACCATGGCCGAAGAAATGGATCCGAGCACCACACTGAGTGAGTTCATCGCAGATCTAGATGCTCGAGCATCGGTTGAACACGCACCAACGGCGGACGCGGTAACCCTGGCATCCATCCACTCCGCGAAGGGTTTGGAGTGGCCGGTTGTCTTTCTCGTTGGATGCAGTGAAGGGTTGCTTCCTTTGTCATATGCAGACTCCGAAGACGGTGTTGACGAAGAACGACGATTGGCCTACGTGGGGATTTCGCGTGCTGCTCGCGTGCTGGAAATAAGTTGGGGCAAAGCCCGGGCGCCGGGTGGAAAGCCAACGCGGTCGTTGAGTCGGTTCTTTGCGAACATTCCTCGTGACCTAGTAACGGCGAGTGCTGACAGTGGATTGGTCGTGAGTGGTTCGGTGGTACGGGGGCGTTCCCAATCTGCACCGACGCGAAAACGGACCGGCCCCAAGCCGTGCAGGGTGTGTGGGAAGGGGTTGGTTACACCTTCGGAGCGGACAATTGGTCGTTGTATGAAATGCCCGGGGGAACCAAATGAAATGATTTTTGAAAGTTTGCGGGCTTGGCGCAAGGAGCGTTCACTCGAGAAAAGTGTGCCGGCATACATTATCTTCACCGATGCAACGTTGACGGCCATGGCAGAAATTGCACCCAGTGATCTTGACGGGCTGGCGGCTATCCCCGGCGTGGGTCCCGCCAAATTAACGGAGTTTGGTGGGGAGTTGCTCCAAATTATTCACGCTCAGAATTGACCCGTTCCGGTTCCACTGCGAACCCGGGAACCCACGCATTGAGTTCGGCAAGTACAGGGACGTTCGCGTCGAGTTGACACAGTACGGCGATACTCCCCAGCCACACTCGGTGAATAAGCGCATAGGACGGTGGGAGGTTAATTTTTAATCCGATGGTGAAGTCCGGGCTCTTCATGTCATTCAGGCGAGTGAATTCTCCACGAATCCAGTCGCGATTGAAGTGGAAACTTTCATGTCGGGTGGGCTCTACAAAAGGTTCCAAGTAGTTAAGTACTTGCTCAGCGTCCACTTCAATATTCGGCTTGACGAATCCTTCTTCTCGAAGGCCTTCGAGGACGTCTTCGGCGTTTCCGCTTTGAGCGATTCGCAGCAGCGTCCCCATTGCCACGGGAAGGCCGTCGGGAAGGCGTGAAACTGCACCGAAGTCAAGAACACAGAGTTTGTTATCGGGTGTGATTCGAAAGTTACCGGGGTGAGGGTCAGCATGTAGTAGTCCGGCGCGAAGGGGTCCGGTGAGAAGGAACCGTTCGTAGAGCAGACCAGCTCGATCGCGTTCTTGGGTCGTTCCATTAGAGATGATGTCCGAAAGTGGTCGTCCGTCAATCCATTCACCGACCAGTACGTGTGGAGCTGCAGCGAGCACGTGCGGGATATGGAAATCTGGGTCACCTTCAAAAGCGACCGCGAATGTTCGCTGATTTTGAGACTCAAGGAGGTAGTCAAGTTCTTCTATTGCTCGCTCCTTGAGTTCTTCCAGGAGCGGTTTGAGGTCAAGCCCGGGAATCCAGCCCGCAAAGAGTTTGCCCATCCGGATCATTTGATTGAGGTCGGCAACGAGTGCCTTGTCAGCTCCAGGGTACTGAACCTTGACAGCAACAACCCGACCGTCGTGCCAAATCGCTTTATGCACTTGCCCAATCGATGCTGCAGCGGCCGGCTGGTCGTTGAACTCTAGGAAGCGATCTCGCCAGTCCTCTCCGAGTTCCTCTGCCAAAATCTTGTGGATTGCGCTTGTGGGCATGGCTGGGGCTGAGTCCTGCAGTTTGGTCAACATCGCTCGGTAGGGAGCGGCGAACTCTTCTGGGAGCGCTGCCTCGAAGATGCTCATGGATTGACCAAGTTTCATGGCCCCGCCTTTGAGTTCTCCGAGAACCTTGAACATTTGCTCAGCGGTGCGGGCAGACATTTCTGCTGCGATTGCTTCTGCAGGTTTGCCGCCGACCCTTTTGCCGAAGCCGAGTGCGGTCCGTCCCGCATATGTGGCAGGCAGGGACGCCATGCGAATTCCACGAGTGAGCGCATTTTTAGGGAGATCTGGCACGTCCCTATTCTGCGGCCTGTCAGGGTTTCATGCTCGATCAGGTCAACCCGTTGTGTGCAATGAGGGGTCTTGGCATCCGCAAAGCGGATGGGCTGGTGCGGATACTTGTTGGAAGCGCAGCCAAGGCAGTTGTGCTGACCATGTGGAATCGGTGATCCTGACACCGTCAATCCAATGCCGAATGAGTAACAGGGTGTGAGCGCCAGCGTGCAGTGCAACGAGTGAATCAGTCTGAGCATTGTGGTTGTGGCGCCGCCATTGAAGGTCAACGTCCATCCAGTCGATCAAGGTATCCCGTCGGTGAAGCTGCGCGCACCGAAAACATGAACTGATACCCGGAATAACAAATGGACCGATCGTCACGGCGTCCATTCGTGCACCGACGTGCAGGTGTGGGATTGAACACATGTGGGAATTGACGTGTTCGAAAACGAATGGGTGAGAAGTGCTGACGAAAACAACCAATGAAGCGCGTGAACGTTCGGTGGTGAATTGAAATCCAGCATCTGTTCCAAGTTCGTAAATTGCCACAGCGACGGGACCTTCGCCCACCAATTCAAGTTGGGTCGTGTTTCGGCGGTCGAGTATTTCCGCTGGATCGGCACTCGAGTAACCGCTCTTCCGGTCAGCCCCGTATTCATAAGCCCCGTATTTTTGTGCGCATGCCAAATCAATGTTGGTGCGGTTTCGACTTTTAGAGTTGAGCCAGCGTACGGTGCGAGGTTTCCGGTGGGCATCAAGTAAGGCCCCCGACGTGAATCCGTGATCGAGCAACGCGCGGACATGTCGTGATTCAAGGCCAAGCATTTCAGTGCCACTTTGGAGTGCCGCGTCGAATCGGAGTGAACCATCGAGTGCGGTAAACCACTGGAGTGTCTGCGGCGTTGAAGTGACATTAACCGAATGATCCCCAAACTGAATTGCACCACCGGCGCGAGTGATTACAGGAATAGCAGGGTTGTATTCGGGGTGCACGTGGGATTTCGGCGTTTCGTTCATGCGCGAAGTGTGATTTTTCGAGCCTGTGGAGGACAAGGTGCAATCCACAGGCAGATTCCGGTATAAGAAGCAGGTTTCGGTAGCGGTGCCAAGCCAGGAGTGTTAAGAAATGCTGATCTGAATCATTTCGGCGATCACGGAAGCAGTCGTTTCAAGTTCGGAAATGTACACGTACTCATCGGGTGCGTGGGCAACAACCGCGTCACCGGGACCGTATTGAACTGTGGGTATACCTGCAAGCCCGGTCAAGAGTCGCAAGTCTGAGCCGTATGGCGCGCCATACTTTTCCAATCGTTGATCTGTTATGCGCATGTGCGCTTGGTCAAGATTTTCGATGATCCGTGCCTGTTCGTCCGTCTCACCTGATGCGAACTGTCCGCCCCACCACTGGACCTCAACGGGATAATCACACAGCCACGGGTCACGTGCACATGCTTTGGCAACACAGTCCTCGAACGCGCGTTGGGCAACTTCCGTCTCTTCACCGAGTGCAATGCCGAACCGCCCCTCGGCCACGAGCAGATCAGGAACGGTTGAGGCCCAATCGCCACTATGAACGGTACCGATTGAGATCGGATAGGCAACTGGCCAGCGATCCATGCGCGCATCAACATTTACATTGCGAATTTCTTCAAATTTTGCGAGTGCCTGGTGAATGGGGAAGAACTTCTCAATGGCACTGACACCTTCCGTTCGACGCGATGCATGAATCGCGGCCCCATGAATCCGCAGTCGGAAGGTCAATGCGCCTCCATTCGCGCAGATCGCAGCGAGTGACGTTGGTTCAGGAATAACGGCGCCCATTATTTCATGCTGATCGAGGTTGTAATAGTTCGCAAATCCCTCAGTGATCAGTGAGTAGGTCCCTAGCCCGCCATCCTCTTCGCCGATCACGGGAGCGAATAACAGATCGCCCTTCGGGGTGAAGCCGGTGGCACGTAGGTGCTTAACCGCAGCCCAAGCGGCCATGAGCCCGCCCTTCATGTCGCATGCCCCTCGAGCTAGCAGAGCATCCTGATTATTGATCTGTTGAGAGCGCGAAAGAAATGGGTCTGCGCTCCAGGCCTGGGGGTCACCGGGTGGCACAACGTCGGTGTGGCCATTGATCAGTAACGCTGGTGCACCTCCCGTCCCTCGCCAAATCCCTAGGACCCCCAACCCTTGGACACGTTCCACTTCTTGGCCAGGGAATTGTGGGTCGGCGGTGATCTGCGCGAGGTCCATGTCCCAGGTGTGCACTTCCAGGCCAGCCTCGCGCATAAGGGCGGCCACGAATTCCTGAGCGTGTGTTTCGGCTTCACTTCCACCCATCGAAGGAATGGAAAGTAGCCCGGATAAATCCATAAGGATGGCAGGTGCACGTAGGAAGTGATCGGTGTAACCGGCTAAGGATTTAGACATGATGGAAGTCTGGCCTGCGGCCCGGTTCGGTGTGCACAAAGCCCCGATATTAGATAAATGTCCGTTTTGTCGGAAATATGGGTCAGTTTTTTGTCGCCACGCCGAATTGCCCCTGTGCGTAGAGGCGAACGTGAGCGGTTTCTGCCCTATGGTGGAGCAGGCTCGAAGTTAGGGCTAAGAGGGTGGCGCCCGCCACCACCGCTGCGGCGGAGAATGTTTAACAGGAGGACCCCATGGCGGAGGAAAGCTACACCGGCGAGGCTTATTGCGTAAAGTGCAAAGCCAAGCGTGAATTCACCGGTCACGTTGAAGAAACCAATGGTCGTCGTTTCGCAAAGGGCATCTGCCCAACGTGCGGCACCAAAGTAACTCGTATTCTGGGTAAAGCGTAAATTTCGCAATACCCACATACTGCGTTTTATCGAATAAAACTTTGAAGGGATAGCCCAGTTGGGCTATCCCTTTAAGTTTGTGGTTTTCAGTTGTGGCTCACTTGCTAGGCAACCGAGGCAGCCAAAGCAATGCACCTGCATTACCGTAAAGACATGTCACAATTTCCTTTCGGCTTTGGATCCGCAGACGGCAATGACAACGGCGACAATGAAAATGAGTCGGGTGGCTTTGACATGAACAACCTGGGTGCCATGTTCACCCAGTTCGGTCAAATGCTCCAGCAGTCCCAAAACGAGGGGCCGCTCCCATGGTCCACGGTCATGCAGGTTGCTCGGACCGGGCTGGGAACCGACCCAAGCGTCTCTGACTCGTCGGTGCGCGCGGTTGAAAGTGCGATGGAACTTGCAGACTTGTGGCTCAATGAAAGTGTGACCTTCCCAGCAAACAGCACCTCGGTGAAAGTTTGGTCGCGAAGTGAGTGGTTGGTAGAAACGGCCGATGTGTGGCAAAAAATCATTTTGCCAATCGCCACCACGATGTCTACCCGCATGGAAACAATGTTGCCTGGGCTAAGCGGCGACCTTGATGCGAGCTCCCTCTCAGATCAACTTCCCGAGCAACTCAAAGAAATGCTGCCAGAGGGCGTCACCCCAGAAATTATGGCAATGCTCAAGCCCATGCTCGGCATGGTGACCCAGCTCGGTGCAACAGCTTTCGCATACCAACTTGGGCAGTCATTGAGTGCCCTATCCAAAGAAGTTGTTTCCTCAACGGATGTTGGTATTCCGTTAGCTCCTGCTGGAACGCGAGCATTAATCCCCATGAATATTTCACATTTCGCGCAAGGATTGGGAATTGACGAAAGAGATCTTTTCCTCTTCTTCGCACTGCGTGAGAGCGCACATCAGCGTTTATTTGACCATGCCCCTTGGCTGCGCCCGCGCTTAATGTCCGCGGTTGAAGAATATGCCCGATACATGGATGTTGACATTGCTTCATTAGGTGAGAAGTTTGGCGGATTTGATCTGACCAATCCAGAGGCACTCCAAGAAGTTATGGCTTCAGGCGTCATGGAGCCTGAGGACACGGCCGAGCAGCGAGCCGCGGTTATTCGGCTCGAGACACTTCTAGCATTGATCGAAGGGTGGGTGGACGAGGTCGTGTCACAGGCCGCAGGGGATCGACTGGCAAGTCTTGCTCAACTCCGGGAAACTATGGGTCGCAGGCGCGCAACCGGAGGTCCTGCTGAGACCACATTTAGCACGTTGGTCGGCATGAAGCTGCGACCGACGCTATTCCGCGAGGCCAACACAATATTTGCTGCGGTGCGGGCCAAAGCGGGAATAGAAGCGCGTGACGCGCTTTGGAATCACCCGGACCTATTACCCGACCCTGAAGGGCTCGCCGACCCACTTGGCTTTGTTGAGGGTGTTACCGGTGGCTCTGCCTTTGATGACATTTCGATGAGTGACTTCGAAAAGAGTGATTCCGAGAAAGACGAGGAATAGCACTTGGACGAAAACGCTGGTCGCGTTGAGAAGTTCACGCACGAGTACAACACGTGGAGTGTTCCCCAGGAAGCTGGCCAGCGTGAACTTCACGCAGAGTACGGACAGCTTCTCGTTGACGATCCTGACTCACTATCGCGGGTGCGGGAAGCGGGTCACTTCACTGCAAGTGCTCTTCTGGTTGACCCCAGGAGATCAGAAGTATTGCTCGTTATGCATCCGCGAGTTAAGCGCTGGTTGCAAATGGGTGGGCATATTGAATTAGCCGACGGGGGTTTCCATGCGGCTGCGATGCGTGAATGCATTGAGGAGAG
>DKME01000050.1:0-7872 GCA_002469525.1 Actinobacteria bacterium UBA7422 | reverse complement strand
CCATGCAAGTCAGCAAGTGGCGAGGTGGTTCAGAGCGTTCACTGGGATGTGCAGTTTCTCGCACTCGTCGACTCCGACCAACCCAGACACATGACGGAAGACGCTAAGACCACGTGGTGGGATATGAATGAAGGGCTACCGGACATAGACCAAAGTGTGGTGAATCTCATAAATGCTGCTCGAGTACACATTGCTACCAAAGACCAGGTCGCCATTGAATTTCCGTGAGTGCATAATTAGTGGTCGCGGTACGGTTGTCTGCAGGTAGGGAAACTCGAATCCGAAGACAGGGAGAGACATAACGTGAGCACCTTGATGTGGTGGTTGATTCCGATTTTTGCTGTTCTTATCGGGGTTGGCATAGCGGCTCTCGTCACCTACTTCCGGAGGCCGCCAGAAAACCATGACCTCGGCCAGTTCGCATCAATGCAGGCAGCCATGAAGAAATCGCATGGAAACGTGAATCGTGACCGAGCCTGAGTTACCCCAACGTGAACCAGCCCATGTGGAATCTTCCCGAGAAAAATGGGGGACCAGCACCCTTTCGCTGCTAGTGAGTAGCGCGGTCACGCTTGGTATTTTGGCGATCGCGTTTTTCTTACCCGTTCCATTTGTCAAACTTGCTCCCGGTCCCACATTTAACGTAATCGGCGACGTGGATGGCGCCCCAGTGATCCAAATCAATGGCGCACCAACATTCCCGACCACCGGGGAACTAGATATGACAACCGTGCGGGAATCAGGTGGTCCCCGTGGCGGCCTCACCTTTGTTGACGCCGTTGGGTCTTGGTTCAATTCTTCAGACGCAGTTGTTCCCAGGGAATTGGTCTACCCCGATGACATAAGCGGGGAAGATGTTAAGGCAAGAAATGCAGCACTTTTCAGTACGTCCGAGTCTGACTCGGTAGCTGCAGCGCTCAACTATCTGGAGCTGCCCGTCCAGACAAAAATTGTGGCAACGGCTGTGATAGTTGATGCCCCAGCAGATGAAGTATTTTTGCCGCGCGACGAAATTGTGAGCATTGACGGGGTTCCGGTGACTACGCCGAGAGATGTTGTTCAAACAGTTCAGGGCTCACCGGTCGGCACTGAGTTTACATTCGAGATCCGACGATCAGCTGAAAATATGAGCGTGACAGTGGCATCGGGGGAAAACCCAGATGCACCCGGGAAACCATATTTGGGTATTTCAGTTGGGGAGCTTTATTCGGCTGAATTCGATATAGATTTCACCCTGAGTGACGTGGGAGGGCCAAGCGCGGGGCTCATGTTCGCGACGGGAATTGTAGACAAACTTACGCCCGAAGACTTGACCGGTGGGAAGCATGTAGCCGGAACCGGAACGATCACGCCTGAAGGAGCCGTGGGACCGATCGGAGGTATCCGGCAAAAATTGGCCGGGGCTCGGTCGGCCGGGGCCGAATTATTCCTCATGCCCGAGCAGCACTGCGCTGAGTCTGCAGGACATGTCCCCGATGGCCTCACCGTCACTCCGGTGACATCCCTGAGGGACGCGATCAAAGAAATGAGTCATTGGGTTGCCGGAATGCCCGTGACCTCCTGTCCCAAGACTCCATAGGGCGCCCGTTTGGGGCGTGACGTAGGTTTAGGGGGTGAGTACTACAAATTCAATGAGCCCTGATCTTGCCCCGAAACGTCGTGGGGGAGTGCTGCTCCCCACTTTGCTGATCTTGGTCGGCATCGTTGTTGCTTTCGTAATCTTCACCGGGTTCTATACCGAATTTCTTTGGTTTGATTCGGTTGACAAAACCCAAGTGTTCAGCATCTCCCTCCTCACTCGTGGAATCATGTTCGCGATCATGTTCGCGATCATGGCGGTCGTGTCTTCACTCGCACTCTTCATTGCATTTCGTACAAGGCCTTCACACGTCGGCGCCACCCCCGAGCAGGCAAGCTTGGAGCGATACCGCGTTGCAATTGAGCCTTTCCGCAAACTCATTGCGTTCGCAATCGTCCTCATGCTTTCGTTCTTCGCAGGCCTAGCAGGATCCGGTGAGTATGGAACGTATCTGCTGTGGCGCAACGCCACGCCGTTTAATCAGGTGGACTCGCAATTTGGTTTAGATCTAGCCTTCTATACCTTCGAGCTACCTTTCTTTCGGTTTGTTCTAGGTTTCGCATTCGCGCTCGTAATTTTGGCGCTCATGATCATTACTTCGGTTCAGTACCTCTATGGCGGATTGAGGCTTCAGCCAAAAGGCGATCGTGCAACGCGGGCTGCCCAGGTTCAACTCTCTGCCCTGTTCGCCATTCTTTTGCTGCTGAAAGCACTCGCCTACTACCTTGATCGATTCGGGTTGGTCACGAAGAGCGAATCCTTGGTGAGTGGGTTTACCGGATTGACGTACGCCGACGTGAATGCCGTGTTGCCCGCCCTCAACATCTTGGTTTTCGTGGCGATTTTGGTTGCAGCCTTGTTCATCTTTAATATTTTCCGTCGGCAATGGGTAATCCCGTCGATCGGTTTAGGACTATTAATTCTGACCTCCGTTGTCATTGGTGGTCTTTATCCCGCGATCGTTCAACAATTCCAGGTTCGCCCCAGCGAGTTGGTGCGAGAAGAGCCCTATATTCAGCGCAATATCGACGCTACGCGTGATGCATACGGAATTTCCGAAGCAGAGGTCGTTGATTATGAGGGTTCAGTTTCCCCGCCGACCGCAGAGACACTGCAGGCGAGTGCGGGAACGCTGAGCAACATTCGTTTGGTTGACCCAGCAATAGTCTCGCCCACCTACAACCAATTGCAGCAGATCCGTGGTTATTACTCGTTTAATACGAATCTTGACGTTGACCGCTACGACTTGCCGCAAGGTCGCCGTGGCGCCGTTGTCGCGGTGCGTGAAATCAACCTTGCAGGAATCCCCGATGGACAACGCAACTGGACCAACGATCGAGCCGTGTATACACACGGTTACGGGTTTGTCAGTGCGTTCGACAACACGGCGCTAAGCGATGGCACACCGGACTTCTTTGCCTACGATATTCCACCGGTTGGCGAACTTGAGGTGACGCAGCCCCGCGTGTACTTCGGTGAACTCAGCCCACAGTATTCAATTGTTGGCGCGCCAGAGGGAACGCCATCGGTTGAACTCGACTACCCAGACGACGCAAGTCCAACCGGCCAAGCCACCAACACTTACAGCGGTGCCGGTGGAGTTCCCATGGGTTCATTCTTTGGGAAGATGCTCTTCGCAACAAAATTCCAAGACTCGAATATTTTACTTTCCGACTTGGTCAACGAAGAATCCCAAATTATGTGGGATCGCACCCCACTTACGCGAGTTGAAAAAGTAGCCCCTTGGTTAACTCTGGATCAAGACCCCTACCCCGTCGTCGCTGACGGTCGTATTCAGTGGGTTGTAGACGGTTATACGCTCTCAAACGACTTTCCCTACTCATCTCGCGTTTCGCTCGCTGATGCCACGAGCGACTCGATCAGCAACCGCGTGATCACATCTGGCCTGCTCCCGCGTGACCAAGTGAATTACATGCGGAACTCGGTCAAGGCGGTCGTGGATGCCTATGAAGGCACCGTAAAACTATACGCATGGGACGAGTCAGATCCGGTACTGCAAACTTGGATGAAAGCTTTCCCTGACGTCGTTGAGCCGAAAAGCGCAATGTCGGAAGATATCTTGGCCCACGTTCGATACCCACAAGATATTTTTAAAGTACAGCGCAACATCATGTCTCGCTACCACGTAACAGATGCAGTCACCTTCTACAACGGCACCGACGTCTGGATTGTGCCATTTGATCCCACGGTGTCGCCTGCGCAAGTTTTCCAACCGCCCTACTACCTCACCCTGCAAATGCCCGGAGCCTCTCAGACCGACTTCATGCTCACCACAACATTTGCACCGCAAAGGCGACAAACATTGGCTGCATTCATGGCCGTGAATTCTGCTCCGGGGGACAACTATGGGAAAATTGAGGTATTGCAGTTACCGAGTAACACCACGATCCCGGGCCCGCAGCAGGTCCAAAATAACTTTGAGTCCGACCCGACCGTTAGTTCGCAACTCTCACTCTTAAGGCGTGGAGGTTCGGAAGTCGAACTTGGAAATCTGCTGTCTTTGCCCTTCAATGGAGGATTGCTGTACGTCGAGCCGGTCTACATTCGAGCTGCGGCCGACGGTTATCCATTGCTGCGTAAGGTATTAGCAGGTTATGGCGCCAACGTCGCTCTCGAAGACAACTTGGCCAGTGCTCTGGCTAAGGTTTTGGGAACAAGCCCTGAAGCGATCCCGGAAACAATCCCCAATATTGATCTTGGTGGGGGCGAGACAACACCTGAGACGACCGACCCAGACACCACAACGCCAACCCCGACTGATCCGATTGAACAACTGGCAGTCGCAATCCGGCAGGCTCAGGAAGCATTCGCTGACGGTCAAGCGGCCTTGGCCCAGGGTGACTTCGCCGCCTACGGTGAGGCCCAAGATCGACTAAATGCAGCGATTGGTCGTATTGCCGCAGCCGAAGCGATTCTGAACCCGCAACCTGAGGTCATTGATCCGGTGGTAGATCCAGAAGTTGCAGCCGCAGAGGGTACGACCGCATAAGTGGGTGATGCATGACCCTGGCAGAGCATTGGGATGACCGCTATGAAAACAACCCGGCATCGAAGCTGAGTTGGTATCAGGAGAGGTCACCTGAAGTTGACTTTATTTCTGACAACGTTGGCAAGGCAACGCCAATTATCGACATTGGTGGTGGACTTTCTCCATTTGTTCACGAGTTGATTGCTCGTGAGTTCACAGACCTCAGTGTCCTTGACATTAGTCAATTTGCATTGGATGAGGGTGCGCGGAATGTGGAGGGCCGCAAAGTCGATTGGATTCAAGCGAATGTCACGCAATGGACTCCCAAGCGAATGTATGGTCTGTGGCACGATCGCGCGGTATTTCATTTCTTAACGGACGAGCAAGATCAACTGAATTACTTTTCCATGGCCAGTGACGCAATAGTTCCGGGGGGGTACATGATCCTTGGGACCTTCTCGGAAAACGGGCCAGACACATGTTCCGGATTGCCGGTCGCCCGACACAGTATCGCTGACCTCACCGACGCACTTGGTACTGATTTCACGGCAATCGACACCCAGATTCTGAACCATGTAACACCCAAGGGCGCAGCTCAGGAGTTCGCATGGATTTACGCGGTGCGCAATTAGCTGCACCCGCAAGACCTGCGAGGAATAGACCCACGTATAGTTCGTTAGGTACAAAAGCGACGCGGGGTGGAGCAGCTCGGTAGCTCGCTGGGCTCATAACCCAGAGGTCACAGGTTCAAATCCTGTCCCCGCTACCACCGGTCCGACTTTCCCAGTTCCTGGGAAAGTCGGACCTTTTTGCTCATTCTGGGAGTTCTTTTGTCCGAGTCATCCGGGCTCCCGTGGTCTGGGATCTCAGCCCGTTGATTTAAACCCGTTCATTTAAGTGCGTCAAGGTAGCTCACTAAATCAATTTTTCACGTGTCAGTTTTGCAGTTCGCTGATCCTTCGAACAAAGTCAAAGCGCGCCTGCCAAGCTTTTCTGGCAATCCGCGACGTGGGCGCGAAGTAGTCGAAACCATGTGGGGCACCGTTCCAAATATGGGCCTCAACATTTACCCCGGCTCCCTTGAGACGATGGGCATAGGTGGTGTCTTCATCGAGAAAAATATCTTGTGTTCCGGTGTCAATGTAAGTCCGCGGGAGATTACTCAGGTCTGTAGCGCGCGCTGGTGCTGCATAGATAGAAGTATCCTCGCCCCCGGCTTCACCGCCGAGGTAGGCGCTCCAACCGAAATAGTTGTTTGCAAAGCTCCAGGTAATGAAAGGTGATGTGAAGCGAGGGTCAGGGCCAAAATTGCGATCGTCAATCATGGGGTAAACCAAAATCTGGGCAGCAATCTTGATTGTAGATTCGTCTCGGTTGCGAAGGGTTGCAGCCGCAGCAAGACAACCACCAGCGCTGTCGCCAGCAATAATTATTTTCGTTGCGTTAAAAACTTCGAGATTTTTCGATGTCCACTCAAGCCCGGCCATAACGTCGTCGAGCGCGGCTGGGTATGGGTGCTCGGGGGCCAGGCGGTAGTCAACGGAGACGACGGTGCTCTCGGTGTTGGCAGCCCAATGTGCACAACGAGCATCGTAGGTTTCAACCGAACTAAGAATTAATCCGCCACCGTGGATGTAGTAGATGACGGAGTTGCTGCTGACTTGTGCTGGTGAATAGACGCGTAAGCGGAGTTGACCTGCAGGAGTGCTTGTGAATTCGTCGGTGAAAGTGACACCGGGAGCCATTCCAAATTGCTTCGTGAGGAATGTATTTATCACTCCTGACTGAGCCCTGAGTGCATGAATCTCAAGTGGGTCCGGAGCTGGATTTTTGCGAATTAACGGTAACTGACGCAGGAGTGCTAGCGCGAGACTTGCATTAAGTCCTTGAATTTGCACGTCTTCATTCTGACAGGTTTGACGGGTATATTGTTTCAAAGTCAGTTGTTTGTTTGGGTTGCTGGAGCAGGGAGTTCGTAGTGAATCGATTCGTATTAGGCCTACTCGCCACTGTTGTTGGATCGGTGACATTTGCTGCACCATCGTTTGCCATGGGTTCCTCAGACGCTTACGAAAACATGCAGGTTGGCGTCACCTACACCGTGTATAAACCCGGATACACCGCTGGGCTGAAGGCGCAACACATTGGTGGAAACGACCTGTGTTCCGCCGGCACGGAGGAGAATCTTCTGGCCACGTACGGTAGAAAGAGCGCCAAGCATTTCACCATCACTGAAGGAAATCCGATGTGTAGCAACATTGGCCAGGGATCCGTAGTTCTCAAAGCCAAGTTCAATGGCGTGATGCTGGTTATGCAGGCCTACTGTGATCCGGCGAGCAAGCAAAAATGCACGAGGTCTGACGTAAAGCGTCAAGGGGGACACGTACAGGTGCACCTGCCAGCCGCTGCAGGTTTGCGTCCCACAACGGTGTGGATTGAGACCTTTGGTGCCAAGAATCTCAGTGGTGCACAGTTGATCCGAATCGCTAAGGGGTTAACACCTGTTGGTTGATTGAGCAAACACGTGTATAAAGAACAATTAGTTGTGAAATTTTGGTTTATTGTCTTTATAATCTAAATTACAAATGGGACAGGACATTCATGTGAAGATTCGTTCGTCGGGCCTGGCACTACTTGTCATTGCACTATTGGCTCTGCCATTTTCTTCCGCATCTGCGGTTGATTCGGACTCTGACAACTACCCCTCACGGGCCGTCACCACTCCGGTCAAAGTCAAAGTTCCCATTCGTACTGTGAACACTCCCGGAACTAACGGCCAAAACGGGATAGTACAAATTCGAGTCGGAAATTCGGCTCCTTTTTCGGTGATGGTGGACACCGGCATTGTGGGTCTGGTCGTGTTCCCGGGAGCTTGGAGCGCGAAGCCAGCATCGGTGAGCATTGGCTCTGAAAAAGTCATCGCCGCTGTTCAAGGTCAGAAGTTAAAAGGGGTACAGGGCAAGGCACCCATGACACTCAGCGGTGTGAGTACCACAGCCGCCGTTGCGTTCACTTATGTCAACACTTCGAGTTCCTACATCAAGCTGTGGACCGACAAAAAGGTATACGGGATCCTGGGACTGGGAACAGGTAGTTCAGAAATGACGAATCCACTGATGTCCCTACCCGGAACTCTGGGATTGCGGTGGAGTATTCACTTCGAACGTCCTAGGGGTGGGGTCGGCCGCATTGGTGCACTGATTTTAGGTGCGCAGGCGCCAGCAAGCACGGTAATGAATTTTCAACTACGGCCACTTGGGAAAAATATTAATGGTGCGTTGCTGTGGGATGACCACGCTGCGCA
>DKME01000034.1 GCA_002469525.1 Actinobacteria bacterium UBA7422 | reverse complement strand
TACCTCACCAACTAGCTGATAGGCCGCGGGCCCATCCCTGACCGAAAAACTTTCCAAACCCGAAGATGTCTTCAGGTTTCATATCCGGTATTAGCTACTCTTTCGAGTAGTTATCCCAGAGTCAGGGGCAGGTTGCCCACGTGTTACTCACCCGTTCGCCACTAATTTAAAGGAGCAAGCTCCTTTATTTCCGTTCGACTTGCATGTGTTAAGCACGCCGCCAGCGTTCGTCCTGAGCCAGGATCAAACTCTCCATAAATGAATAGTTGAAACTGGCTAACAGAGCTGTTGTGCTCTTGTCAACCAAAGGAATCCGTTGGTTTTACTTGGCCGAAGCCTTGTAAAACCAATCGGGTAATAAAATTGGCATTGACATGTGACACACTGTTGAGTTCTCAAATTACGGTTGCGCACCGCCTTCTGTCCTCTAAGGACCGAATTTGGGGCAACATTCTAACCTTACAGATTTTTTGCGATGAAGTCAAATCCGATTTGCAGACGACTTTTTGCTCTAGAATCTTTTGGCTTTTCCACGAGACCGGCCTAATCGTCCGTTCCTCCTGCGTGGAAGTCAAACTGTACGTTAAGGCTCGATGCAGGCTCTCAGTGGGGGGTGTTAAGCGATAATTCACTTAACGAAAAACCTTGTGGTTAGGACCAAAAACTGATACCTCACAAGGATTTTCCCACTAGCGAGCGGGTCTTCCGGAACTAGGTTTTCCCCCTGGCCTACCTGAGGGGCGCCCACCAGTCTTGTTTGAGGGGCGCCCACCTGGTTTACCTGACCCACCAGCTGAACGTCCACGGCCACCGCCGCCAGCGCTCTTAGACCGCTCGGAACGCGGGCGATCCGAGCGTGAGCCATCCGAACTTGACCCCCCGGGGCCACCTGACCTGCTCTTATGCCGTGGCTTGTGTCGTCCAACAGCACCTGCCCCACCTTCACCAGCATGCCCACCAGGCCTGGAATTGCGCCGTTTTTTGGGTGCGTGCTCTGCTACGGGGAACCAAGGCTCACCTGTGGGATCCTGCGCTCCAGTGATACGAATAAGTTCAGGATTTCCAACATCCATATGCGTGAACGTCGCGTCCACTAGGGCCCTCTTTATGAGACCTTTCATCTCTCGCTGTTGGTTCAATCGAGCCAGAGTGACAACTGTTCCTGACTCCCCCGCGCGGGCAGTTCTGCCTGCTCGGTGCAGGTAATCCTTGGGGTCGGTGGGTGCGTCAGCGTGGACAACCAAGCTGATGTCGTCCACGTGGATTCCTCTAGCAGCAACATTTGTTGCGACTAGGACTGGTGTTTTCCCACTACGGAATGAGTCAAGAGCTCGAGTGCGAGCCCCCTGAGCCTTGCCGCCGTGGAGAGTGCCTGCCGCAATACCTTGTGCCTGCAATTTTTCTGCCAACCGGTCAGCTCCACGTTGTGTGCGCACGAAAAAAATGGTTCGGCCATCACGGGACCCGATTTTGGCCAGCATCTCGTCACGGACTTCTTGCTTCACAAAAAAGACATGGTGATCCATTTCGCCTTGCGCTATGCCTGCAGATTCAACGGCATGTTCAATGGGGTCCATGAGGTACTTCTTAACAAGTGCATCAACATCTTTATCAAGGGTTGCACTGAATAAAAGCCTTTGACCGTCTTGATTTGTCGCGCTGAGGATCTCTTTCACGTCGGGCATGAAACCCATATCGCTCATGAGATCTGCTTCATCGAGAACCGTAATTTCGATGTCTGAAAGGTCTACGGCACCTCGATGCATCAGGTCGATAAGACGACCTGGTGTGGCCACAACAATCGGGACTCCGTGGTCGAGAGCTTGTAGCTGTCGCCCAAAAGGCATGCCGCCTGCAATGAGAACCGAGGACAGTCCCACCTTGCGAGCAAGAGGTGAAATGACTTCATTGATCTGCATAGCCAACTCGCGTGTAGGTGAGAGAACAAGGGCTAAAGGCTTGCCGCGCTTGGCTTTTCTGTTGTCGAGCCGTGAAAGCAAAGCGAGTGAAAAGGCCAAGGTCTTACCTGAACCTGTGCGGCCTCGACCTAGAACATCCCGACCCTTGATGGCGTCAGGGAGTGTTGCAATTTGAATGGGGAAAGGCTCAGAAAAGCCAGAATGTGCAAGTGCCTGCGCCAGGGGGCGTACGACACCGAGATCAGCAAAAGAAGTCATCACTACCTATCGGAGAAGATTAGAAACCTGCACCGGCAGCTGTGAAACGGCTCGGATCGGGCTTGCAAGGAGAAGGCCCGAAGTCCGGGACTACTTAACGACCACTCCGGCAAACGCCTTGCGACCGCGCCGCAATACTAC
This sequence comes from Actinobacteria bacterium UBA7422, assembly GCA_002469525.1. Lineage (GTDB taxonomy): Bacteria > Actinomycetota > Actinomycetes > S36-B12 > S36-B12 > UBA4592. The sequence continues at coordinate 11,176 of DKME01000034.1, read as the reverse complement.
CCAACGTCCATATAGCAGATCACTCACTGGCACCCGCCAGTCCTCTTGCTCAACCCGGACATTGTTGACATAAGCACCGCCTTCAGAGATCGTGCGCCTCGCGGCCTTTTTACTTTGAGCGAGCCCACAACGAACTAAAAGTTCGTCAATGGCAGGAAGTTTCCCGTCGATTACTTCGCTTGCCGCTACTTCCCCGAGTGAAGCCTCGGTTAATGCGGCCGCCAAAGTGGACTCAGGCAAGTCAGTGAGTTCGCCGCCCCCGAAAAGTGCTTTTCCCGCATCCTGTGCACCCGCGCTTTCACCCGGGCCATGAACGAGTTCGGTTAACTCACTAGCCAAAGCGCGCTGGGCTGCTCGCTCTTGCGGGCGATCGATACTTGCATGAACCAGTTCCGCGATCTCCGTTTCTGATTTGAAACTGAAAGTCTTCAGAAGGCTGGGGACATCTCGGTCATCGGCATTAATCCAGTACTGGAAAAAGGCGTAAGGACTTGTTAACTCAGGGTCAAGCCAGATGGTGCCGCTTTCCGTCTTTCCAAATTTCTTGCCGTCCGCTCGAGTCAGCAGTGGTGTTGTGAGGGCGTGAACGCTCGTGGATTCAACCCGTCGAACTAGGTCCACACCAGCGGTGATGTTGCCCCACTGGTCGGAGCCGCCTGTTTGCAGTGTGCACCCATAGCGGCGGTACAACTCGAGGTAGTCGAATGACTGCAAGAGTTGGTAACTGAACTCGGTAAAACTGATTCCGTCTTTTGCAAGTCTGGCGGCAACAGCTTCTCGATCCAACATGCGATTAACGCTGAAGTGTTTTCCGATATCTCGTAGGAATTCAATTGCACTGAGGTCCTTAGTCCAATCCAGGTTATTCACCATTTGGGCTGAATTGGAACCGGAAAAATCGTAAAATCGTTCAAGTTGAATCCGGATTTTGTTGACCCATTCCTCAACGAGTTCTGCAGAATTTAATGTGCGCTCCCCTGATTCTTTTGGGTCACCGATCAGTCCGGTCGCTCCACCAACCAGGGCCAACGGCCTATGTCCGTGCTGTTGGAACCTGCGTACCGTGAGTATTTGAACAAGGTTGCCTAAATGAAGGCTTGGCGCAGTCGGATCGAAACCGCAATACAGTGTCATTGGGTGCGCGCTGGCACTCGACATCGATTCCAAATCTGTGTTCTGGGCGATCAATCCGCGCCATTGAAGCTCGGGGATTATTTCTCGGGTACTGAATGCAGAAGTCACTCCCCTATCTTGGCTTATCACTCTCCACTACCCGTCGGCGCAACACGCCGAGTCCCAAGTGAGAGCATGTACAGATGAGTCATTCCTCCCAAAAAATGCGTAAGGCAGCAGCTCATATTCTGGCGGTGGATCCAGCATTTGAATCAATTATTGATCAAAGCCCGCCGTGCAATATCGGTCGCAAAAAATACCAGGAAGTTAGCCACTTTCAAGCTCTCGTCAACTCAGTAATCGCGCAACAACTGTCGGTGAAAGCTGCGGACACGATTACAGCGCGTGTTGCGCTCGCGCTCAACGACGACATTTCTCCAACTTCGATGCGTGATGTCGCTGAATTGGATTTGCGAACGGCCGGACTCTCCGGCGCCAAAACCAGAACGATCAAGGAAATGGCTCAGGCTTGGCACGTTAATGAATACGATTTCACCGATCCCGCATTAAGTGACCATGAGATCGTTGACGAACTCACGAAACTTTGGGGAATTGGGCGTTGGACTGCAGAAATGTTTCTCATGTTCACGCTGCACAGGCTCGATGTATGGCCAACTGGCGATCTAGCGATGAGGCGCGGCTGGGAACAAATACACGACCTCCCGGAGTTCATTGATCCAAAGGTTTTGGACCGTGAAGGAGAGGTTTTCAAACCGTATCGCAGTGTCGCAGCGTGGTATTGCTGGAGGATTATCGACGGCGACAGCACAACTTGGTAGCTGGCTCTATGCGTCGCTCCAACGAACTCGTTCAGATTCAATCGATACGGAAAGTACCTGCAACTGTTCAGTCACGCGGGTGGGTGCAGTACCACCAAAAGCGTCTCGCGAATTCAATGCGCCGTCAAGGTTTAAGACTTTACGCACCTGCGGATTCAAATGAGGGCTGATCAGTGCAAGTTCTTCGTCGGTTAAATCCCACAATTCACAGCCACGATTCTCAGCGGCCTGGACGCAACTCCCAGCTATTTCATGCGCGCTACGAAAGGGGACACCTTCGCGAACTAACCACTCAGCAATGTCTGTTGCCAAGGCGAAACCATCGGGTGCACTTTCGGCCATAAGCTCTTTGTTGAATGTCAGTGTTGCGATCATGCCGGTCATTGCCGGAAGTAGAACAAGAAGTTGCTCGACCGTGTCGAATACAGGTTCCTTGTCTTCCTGTAAATCTCTGTTATAGCCGAATGGCAAGCCTTTAAGGGTGGCCAACAATCCGGTGAGATTCCCAATCAAACGGCCGGATTTTCCTCTTGCGAGTTCGGCGATATCCGGGTTCTTTTTCTGAGGCATAATCGACGAACCCGTAGACCATGAATCGTCTAACTTTGCCCAAGCAAATTCGCGCGACGCCATCAGGATTACTTCCTCCCCGATTCGGGATAGGTGCACACCCAGCATTGCCCCAACGAATAGGAATTCGGCGACCCAATCACGATCGCTCACGGCATCAATTGAGTTTCCCAATGCAGACTCAAAACCTAAAGTTGAAGCAACTAACTCAGGGTCGAGTCCTAAACTCGAACCAGCCAAAGCACCTGCACCTAGCGGTGAGCGTGCTGCTCGAGAGTCCCAGTCAGCTAGGCGCTCAAGGTCACGGCCCAATGCGTGGATGTGTTTCGCAAGCTCGTGCGCAAAGGAAACGGGTTGGGCGTGCTGCAAATGTGTGAAACCCGGAGAGAAAGTCCCAATGTTTGCTTGCGCTTGTGTGAGGAACGCTTCCTGCAAGTTGACGATTTCACGAGCGAGTTTTCGGGCATGATCACGTAGGTAGAGTTTGAAGTCGGTGGCCACCTGATCATTGCGGCTTCGGCCGGCGCGCAATTTGCCGCCCAGGTCTCCGAGCCTTTCGATCAAGCCTCGTTCAAGGGCCGAATGCACATCTTCGTCCTCAGGGTTGGGAATGTACTGGCCACTGATCACTTCCGCACTGAGTGCTTGTAATGCTTGTTGAACCAGGAGCGCTTCCTCATTTGTCAGCAGCCCCGCATGCTGAAGAACCTGCGCATGCGCACTCGTCTGTTGCAAATCGTAAGGGGCAAGTTTCCAATCGAAATGCGTTGAACGGCTCAATAGCGCCATCTCCGGTGAGGGACCTGTAGAAAAACGTCCACCCCAGAGCCGATTGTCGCTATTGCTTTGTGCATTTTTTTCAGTCACGCCTATGTCCCACTTTCAGCCAGTGCAACCAGGTCGTTGCAAATTGTTTCTGCGTGATCTTCGCTTCGTGCGACGAGAAAAATCGTGTCGTCTCCAGCGACAGTTCCCAGCGTGTCAAACCGCCCACTTCTATCGAGGTGACCTGCAAGAAATTGCGCTCCTCCCGGAGGCGTATGAACAACCACCATAACCTGAGAATGTTCGGCACTCAATAAAAGTTCATGCAGTGAACGCACCAACGCTGCCTGAGCCCCGTCACTTCGTAGTGCAGTGTTGGTCTCGATCGGAACAACATAGTGCGGAATTGGTTCATTTTCCGAGTTCCTTTTGATCGCACCCAGTGCCTCCAAGTCCCGCGAGAGAGTTGCCTGTGTCACCACAAAACCTCGTTTTCGAAGTAACTCAAGTAGGTCCTGCTGACTGGTGACCTGATGGTCGCTCACAAGCTCAGAAATCACTGATCGTCGTGAACTCACAGTCTGCGGATTCCGCTTAATGTGTTGCATGAGTCTCCCCAGCAAAGAATTGGCAAGTCGATGCCCATGCGGATAAGGCCTGCTCAAGTTCTTCATCGGAAATTGTTAGAGCGGGAGCAAGACGAATGGCCGATGAAGTGACAGCGTTGACCAATATTCCATTTTCCATCGCTTTGGCTGCAAATGAGCCTGCACTGACTTGATATTTCGTTGTATCAAGTTCAATCGCCAAGAGCATTCCGCGCCCTCGAATGTGCGAAACAAGCCCACTCGACCTTTGTGCAACCTGCTCCTGAATCTTCCCACTCACAAAATGCGCCCGTTCCAAAAGGTTTTCGCTTTCCAAAACCTCCAGCACTGCCAGGGCAGCTGCGCAAGAAACCGGATTTCCACCAAAAGTTGATCCGTGTGTTCCAGGCGTAAAGAGATTCGAAGTCTCACCTGTCGTGATCAATGCTCCAATGGGGAGACCCCCGGCCAGACTTTTGGCAACGGTAATGGCATCGGGTTCAATCCCACTCTTCGAATAGGCCCACCAGTCCCCTGTCCGACCCACTCCCGTTTGCACCTCGTCGACAATCAAAAGCGCACCGACCTCTGATGTTAATGCGCGGGCCGCCCTGATGAAATCGAGTGACAATTCCCGGATACCGGCTTCACCCTGAATCACTTCAAGAAAAACCGCTGCAGTGTCTGGCGAAATGGTCGAACGTAGCGCTTCAAGGTCATTGAATCCGACTACTCGAACGTCACCGACAAGCGGGGCGAACGGAGCCTGCTTACTCGGTTGCGCTGTGAGCGCCAACGCGCCCATTGTTCGTCCGTGAAAGCTACCCTCCACGACTACTACTTGTGTTTTTCCTGTGAGCCGCGAAAGTTTGAACGCGGCTTCGTTTGCTTCAGCACCGGAGTTGCAGAAGAAGACTCGCGAATTTGTTCCACCGACAAGCTCTTGCAACTTATTAGCCAACTGCACCGACGGCTCGTTGATATACAGGTTGCTCGTGTGGACCAGATTAGCCACCTGCTGCGAGACGGCCTTGACGTAGTGGGGATTTCCGGCGCCAAGAATATTGACTGCAATACCACCCAGTAGGTCAACGTATTCGTTTCCTGTTGAGTCCCAGACTCGTGAACCGACCCCTTTAACAAGTGTGATTTCGGGTGTTCCATAGGTACTGAGAAATGTACTTTCCCAAAATGAATTCATGGTGTGATCACAGTTCCTGGGTGCCCGCTTTGGGACAGCGCTTTCGCCACGGTGTGCTCGATACTGCCATTGAGAATCTGGACGCTTGCGCAACCATTGGTCATGGCATGAACCACGCACTCAAGCTTGGGAATCATTCCCTCTGTGACATGCGGCAAGAGATTCTCCACTTCACTTACGGTCATGGCTGGAATCAGCGAATCGGGATTGGGGTACTCAGCGAAAACACCGTCAACGTCAGTCATCAAGATCAGTCTCTCGGCATTGAGTGCACCCGCAAGTGAAGCAGCCGCCGTGTCCGCGTTCACATTAAGTCCCTCACCAGCGATAGTTGATGAAACGGGTGAAACAACCGGGACGAATTCGTTGGAAAGCAGTACTTCGATGAGCTTGGTATCAACTGATTCAACCTTGCCAACAAAACCAAGATCAAATTCCTGTCCCGTGAGTTGAACGGATGTGAATGTCTTTGAATCTTCACCGCTAATTCCCACCGCGGCAACACCGTTCGTATTGAGTGCCGTAACAAGTGTTCTTTGAACCTCGCCCGTCAAAACTGTTGCCACCGTTGATGCAATTTCGGGAGTTGTCACTCGTAAGCCGCCAAGAAATTGACTTTTTATGTTGAGTCGATCAAGCATGAGTGAAATTTGTGGGCCACCGCCGTGGGCGATAACAACATGAAAACCCTGCGCCTGAAGGGACTTAATGTCAAGAGCAAATGATTGAAATAATTGAGGTGAAGTCATGGCATTTCCGCCAAATTTAATTACCAAAATCGGCTTGGGCGAATTCATGAAGAGTACTCGGAATTCTCAACAACGTATCCAATTGACAAGTCGTTCGTTTGAATCACAGCCGATGAACTTCCTGCGTGCAATTCAATGAGAACGTCAACATCTCGATGGGACAGGTCAACACCGGCGCGATCAAGGCCCACCCCTCCCCCGACGCAAATTTTCACACCGTTGATGCTGACATCGACTTGATCCGCTTCAAAAGTTGCTTGCGTAGTTCCTACCGCTGACAAAATTCGGCCCCAATTTGGGTCTTCACCGAACATTGCACACTTGAATAGATTGCTGCGCGCCACCGCTCGGCCAACTTGAACCGCGTCTTCCTCAGACTCGGCATCGGCTACCTGAATGCGAATGTTTTTAGTCGCACCTTCCGCGTCCGTTATCAGCTGCTGGGCAAGCTCTTCACACACTTGGGTCAAGGCTGCCTGGAATTGGTTCGGATCTGGCGTAACGCCACTTTGTGAATTTGCAAGCAGGATGACGGTGTCGTTTGTTGACATGCATCCGTCAGAATCCAGACGGTCAAAAGTGTGATGAGTCGCCTGCTCAAGCGCCTTTTGAAGGAGTTCCGCATCGACGTCAGCGTCTGTCGTGATTACTGAAAGCATGGTAGCCATTCCGGGTGCCAGCATCCCTGCACCCTTTGCCATTCCACCGATTGAGTAACCACAATGTGTAACTTGGGAGACTTTGTGTTGCGTATCGGTCGTCATAATTGCGAGAGCTGCGTCGATTCCACCCTCCGCCGACAGATCCGTGATCGCTTGCTTCACACCCTTATTAAGTGCCGGCATATTCAGTGGCTCACCGATCAGACCTGTTGAACATACAAAAACTTCACCTGCTCCAACTTCGATCGTGCCAGTACTTGTGAGTTCAGCTGACACAAATTCTGCAGTCGCGTGCGTGTCTAAAAACCCTTGTGGGCCGGTACAAGCATTGGCGCCACCTGAGTTGAGCACGACAATCCGACCATCATTGCCAAGCAATATTTGTCTGGACCAAATTACCGGAGCCGCTGCAAATCTATTTGTGGTGAAAACGGCAGCAGCGCGAGCCTGTGGCCCGATATTCACGACCAGGGCAACGTCTTTTGCACTAGTTGACTTGAGTCCAGCTGCGACACCTGCTGCGAGAAATCCTTGAGCGGTGGTCACACTCATGGCGCTATTCCGCTCTGGAGCAAGCCAGATGTTTCCTCAATCTCACACATAATGTTGGCATTTTGAATTGCCTGTCCGGCCGCACCCTTAACCAAATTGTCAAGGGTTGAAATCACAATGAGTTGACCCGCATGCTTATCTAAATTGACGGACAATTGAACGTAATTACTCCCCAATACATTGCTAGTACTGGGCATCAGGCCTTCTTGGAGAACCGATACAAAGCGTGAATCTTTGTAATAATCCCGATAAAGATCAATGGGGTTGACTCCCTCTATTTCACTTAGTGGAATAGAACACGTTGCGATGATTCCACGCGTCATGGGCGCCAAAAGCGGGGTAAAACTTATGCATGGAGTGTCTTCCGGCGAAAGTTTTTTCAAGACCTGCTCTATTTCAGGCGTGTGCTGGTGAACACCACCGATTTTGTAAGCACTCATGGCTCCCATGACAGAAGATGCGATCAATGTTGGTGACGGCACTCGGCCTGCGCCGCTCGTTCCACTGGCTGCAACAACGCTTATTGCGGAATCACCGACTAGTCGCGCAGCAACCGCGGGTGCGCAAGCCAATGAAATGGCTGTGGCATAGCACCCCGGGTTCGCAACTCTGGTCGCTTGTGAAATCAGGGAGCGCTGATTCGCTAACTCGGGCAACCCATACTCCCAGGTTCCTGCGTGCTTGCCCCCGTAGTAACGCTCCCAGGCCACTTTGTCACTGAGCCGAAAATCTGCGCCGAGGTCGACAATCATCTGGTCTGGGTTAGCGCTGAGCAAATCCAGAGCAATCAGTGCAGATTGCCCGTGCGGCAATGCAAGAAAGACAATATCTGCCTGCAGATTCGCAGGCGTTGACTCGCACATCACCATGGACCCAATTGACGTAGGCGCCAATGATGGGTGAACTGAGTCGATTCGAGATCCTGCGGCTGAGTGCGCCGCAGCGGCAATAACGTGAAAGGTGGGGTGCCCCTCTAGGAGCCGTAGGAGCTCCCCCCCTGCGTACCCGGATGCACCAGCTATCGATACTCGCATCCTCTAAATATACACATATGTGCATAAATAGAGGTGCACCGGCTATCTCAAAGTTCCCCCGAGCCGTTCGGACATCGCAGCAATCACGTTAGAGCGGTATTCCTGCAATTGCGTTGCGGTCAGAGTCTGGCTGTCACCGCGAAAGCGAAGAGCAAAGGCAAGGGATTTATGGGTCGGCGGGATTTGATCACCTTCGTAGACGTCAAAAAGGCGAATTGACTCTAGGAATTGACCACCGCTTTCACGGATAGTTTCTTGCACTTCAGCGACAGTGACTTCACGCGATACTACAAAAGCTAAGTCTTCTTTTGCCACAGGGAAGTTTGAGAAAATGGGCGCCTTGGAACTTTTGGTTGCGTTCGCAAACAGCATGTTCAGGTCGACTTCTGCCGCGCAACTTCGTTTGGGAAGATTCCAGTGCTCCGAGACTGTTGGGTGCAGTTCACCTGCAAAGCCGGCGCATTCACCGCTTTGCAGGATCGTGATTTGCGCACAACGCCCCGGGTGGAAACTCGGGTCCTCACCTGTTGTTACTTCAAGTTCAACACCTAACTCGCGGGCAATGGCTAATACGGAATCAAGTGAGTCTCGCCAAGTTGCTGGCCTTGGACTACCCCACACACCAGCAGACTCAATTGTGCCGGTGTACACCATTGCCACGTGCTCTGGTTGTACCGGCAATGAGGCTTGCATCGAAGCCCAAGTTTGGGCCGATGGCTTTGTGTCAACACCCGGATCCAGAGTTGTCTGTGTCACCTCACCGAGAAAGACGGTTCCTATCTCGAAAAGAGCAAGATCGCTTTCACCACGGCCTACATTTCGTGCTGCGGTAGCCAATAATCCTGGCAGCAGGCTCGAACGCATTTTTGGTGAAAGGTCTGAGATTGGGTTCACCAAAGTAGGGGAAACCCGACGGGAATCCCCCTCAGGCAAACGCAATGCGTCTAGATCAGGTGTTCCAATAAATGGGTACGCGCGAATCTCATGCATCCCTCGGCCTGCCAGCAGGTTTCCAATCCGACGTCGTAGGCGTTGCTCAAATGTTAGACCCCTTCCCGCTGGCGCCGTTGGCAGTGTTGAAGGAAGTTTCTCGTATCCAACGAGTCGGACAACTTCTTCGACCAGATCTGCCGGCTGAGTCAGGTCAGGCCGCCAGCTCGGTGGTGTTACCGCAAGGAGACCTGGTTCACTTTCTTCGACTAATGCGCCGACGCTTGCAAGTTTGGCTTTCACTGTTTCGTGATCAATCTCCATGCCGGACACTCGCGTAGGCAAGTCAAGGTCAAATTGGATCACGGTTACAGACATTGGTGACTCCACCGCACTCATTCCGGTGTAGGTGCCGCCTCCATGTTCAATGAGCAGCGCACATGCTCTTGCAGACGCAACCGGTGCCAACTCGCGATCGATCCCTCGCTCAAAACGCTTCGAGGCCTCACTCGATATCTTGTGTCGCCGTGAGTTTCCAGCCACCGTGGATGCAGGGAAGAAGGCAGACTCCAGTGCGATGCTCGATGTAGTCTCATCGATTTCTGTTGCGAATCCGCCCATTGTTCCAGCCAGGCCGATGGGGCCGTTGCTGTCGCAAATAATTGCATCACGTGGTGAAAGTTCACGTCTGACATGGTCGAGAGTCTCCAAAAACTCCCCCGTCTGTGACCTTCGAACCCGCACGGGCCCCTCAAGTTTGTCCAAGTCGAATGCATGGGTTGGCTGACCCAATTCCAACATGACGTAGTTCGTGACGTCAACCGCCAGCGAAATGCTACGAATGCCACAAGCTTGTAACCGCGCAACGATGTACCGGGGCGTAGGTGCATCGGGATTAAAGCCAGTCACGGTGCGAAGTGTGATCATTTCGCAGACACTAAAGTCGTCTATCAGCGCTTCGTGGGGCGCGATGCCCCCCGTTGGGGCACTTAATTCAGGTGCGAAATTCACAGCGGGATCTAGGAACTCAACACCAAATGCGCTGGCAACTTCCCGGGCAACTCCCCGCACGGAAAGCGCATAACCGCGATCTGGGGTTACAGCGATGTCGAGAATATGATCCCCCATGCCCAGCAACTCATTTGCATTTTGGCCTGCTGAAACTCCACTGAGAACCATGATGCCTGCATGGTCTTGACCCAGGCCTAGTTCCCGTTCCGAGCAAATCATGCCGTCAGAGATGTGCCCATATGTTTCACGCGAAGTAATGGTGAAATCCCCCGGCAAGGTGACACCAGGCTCAGCAACGACTACGTGGTCCCCAACTGAAAAGTTCTTCGCTCCGCAGACAATTCCACGAATGTGTGTTCCAAGGTCAACCTGGCACCATCGGATTGGCTTTTTAAATTCTGCCAGTTCCTCGATCTCAATCACGCGCCCAATGACGAGTGTTCCCGAAAGCCCATCACCTAACGTTTCCACGCCCTCGACTTCAAGTCCCGCATTTATCAGCGCTTCGGCAACTTCACGCGCGCTTGCATTGACCGGTGCAAACTCCTTAATCCACGACAAGGGGAGTTTCATCAGGCCTCCAACCCGAAGGCAGCGGTGAATCGAACGTCGCCTTCGACCATGTCTCGCATGTCTGCGACACCGCTACGGAACATCAGGGTCCGTTCAATTCCCATGCCGAATGCAAAACCAGAGTAAACATCAGGGTCAATTCCCACTGCGACTAACACCTTGGGATTCACCATTCCACACCCACCCCACTCGATCCAGCCTTCACCACCACATGCTCGACACTGCGTGACTTCGGCGTCCCCGAAACACACGAAACACTTCAAGTCCACCTCGGCACTTGGCTCGGTGAAAGGAAAGAAGGAAGGACGCCACCGAATATCAATCTCCGGGCCGAACATGACATGAGCAAGGTGATTCAGGGTTCCCCGAAGATCTGCCATGGTCAAATTCTTGTCTACGGCTAAGCCCTCAATTTGGTGAAAAACAGGCGTGTGGGTGGCATCAAGCTCGTCGGTCCTAAATACCCGACCGGGCGCAACAACGTAGATGGGTAGATCTCGCTCCAACATGGCCCGTACCTGGATCGGAGAGGTATGCGTACGCAGGACCACGCCAGAATCAGGGCTTTCCACGAAAAAGGTGTCTTGCAT
>DKME01000150.1 GCA_002469525.1 Actinobacteria bacterium UBA7422 | reverse complement strand
ACCTCTGGCATGCCATTTGAGCGCTACCAGCCTTTCACGCCGATAGACCTTCCCGATCGGTCTTGGCCATCCAAATCCATGGACCACGCACCTCGGTGGTGCGCGGTGGACCTCCGTGATGGCAATCAGGCCTTAATCGACCCAATGACCCCAGCCCGCAAAATGGCAATGTTCGAACTACTTGTATCCATGGGGTTCAAAGAAATCGAAGTTGGCTTCCCTTCAGCCTCTCAGACCGACTTCGATTTCGTCAGACAAATAATTGAAGAGGACAAGATCCCGCACGACGTTGTCATCCAAGTTCTCACCCAATCTCGAGAGCATCTCATTGAGCGAACATTCGAGTCCCTCATCGGCGCAAAGCAAGCGATTGTGCATTTGTACAACTCGACGTCAACCTTACAACGACGTGTGGTCTTTGGACTGGACCAAGCTGGCATCACGGATATTGCTGTGCAAGGCGCAGAACTGTGCAAGAAATACGCCGAGGAGATCACTCCGAATACAGATATTTTCTTCGAGTATTCACCGGAGTCCTATACGGGCACCGAACTTGAGTTTGCCCTTAGCGTATGTAACGCGGTCACGGAGGTGTGGCAACCAACACCAGACCACAAAGTGATTGTGAATCTTCCGGCGACTGTCGAAATGGCAACGCCTAATGTTTACGCTGATTCTATTGAGTGGATGAATCGCCATCTTGAGCGCAGAGATTCAATAGTCCTATCACTGCATCCGCATAATGACCGAGGCACCGGAGTTGCCGCGGCAGAACTGGGTTACCTCGCTGGAGCCGACCGAATCGAGGGCTGCTTATTCGGTAATGGTGAACGCACGGGGAACGTATGTTTGGTCACGCTCGGCATGAACCTATTTAGCCAAGGTATCGACCCACAAATTAATTTCTCAAACATTGACGAAATTAAGCGAACCGTCGAATACTGCAATCAAATCCCAGTCCACGAGCGACACCCTTACGGCGGAGACCTTGTTTTCACCGCATTTTCAGGTTCACACCAAGACGCAATAAACAAAGGGCTAAATGCCATGAAGTCCGACGCCTTGGCCGAAGGCGTCGATGTTGATTCCTTCCGTTGGCAAGTTCCGTATCTACCAATAGACCCACAGGACTTAGGTCGAACCTATGAGGCCGTAATCCGCGTGAATTCGCAGTCGGGCAAAGGTGGCGTGGCGTACATCATGCGCACAGAACACCGTCTTGATCTTCCGCGTAGGCTTCAAATCGAATTCTCACAAGTGATTCAAAAAGTAACTGACTCACAGGGTGGCGAAATCGCACCCAGCGCCATGTGGGGTGCTTTTTCCTCCGAATACTTGCCAGACCCTGGAGCATCATGGGGAAGGTTTTCCCTACGCTCGGTTAAACAAGAATCCGACGTTGACGGGCGCACCAACATTGAGGCGAACCTGACCGATCGTGGTAACGAAGTGACATTGACCGGCTCCGGCAATGGGCCCATTGCAGCATTCTGCACCGCATTAGGCGATTACGGCGTTGACGTCCGAGTCCTTGACTACACCGAACATGCGCTCAGTGCAGGTGGTGATGCAACAGCCGCTTCCTACCTGGAATGCGCTGTTGACGGGAAAGTACTTTGGGGTGTGGGGATCGATCCTTCAACGACAACTTCGTCCCTTAAGGGAATTATTAGTGCTGTGAACAGGGCGAATCAGGGCTAGAGCGCGACCGCTTTTCCTGTATGAGCTCCGATATCGTCAGTGATCTGATCAATGAGTTCATGAGCAAGAGGTGAATCAACGATTAACACCATGAGGGCATGTCCGTCGTTGTCTCGACTCACCTGCATACCTGCGATATTGATCTGAGCATTCCCCAGCAGATTTCCCACCTGGCCAACCACCCCGGGTCGATCGTGGTAGCGGAAGAACACCATATGCGAACTCATAGGGACGTCAATATCAAATCCGTTGAGTTCGACAACCTTTGCTTGATGCCGAGCGCCAGCCACCGTCCCCGACACGCAGACCGTCACACCGTCTGTCTGGGTAATTGCGACTGTGAGGAGGTTCTTGTGATCTTCGCTCAGCATGTCAGTCGTCAGTGAGATGTCGACACCGCGCTGTTCCGCGAGCACTGGCGCGTTCACGAAAGAAACAGGATCATGGACCAAGTTTTGAAAGACACCCTTAGTGGCGCTTAGTTCAAGGACGCGTACGTCGTGTTCAACGACAGCACCTCGAACTTCCACCGCTACTCGGACAATCGCCGATTCCGACAAGGCGCACGCAATCGCGCCTAATTTTTCGGCTAAGGGAATAAGTGGTTTGATGTCTTCGTGCATATTCCCACCCTGCACGTTAACTGCATCGGGCACCAACTCGCCGGCCAGCGCCAGCCGTACAGATCGCGCGACGGAGATCCCCGCTTTTTCCTGTGCTTCATCGGTTGAAGCACCTAGATGTGGGGTCGCCACCACCGACTCAAGTGAAAATAGAGGCGAATCGGTGCACGGTTCCACGGAATACACGTCAATGCCTGCTCCAGCAACTCGACCGTCAACGATCGCTTGATAGAGGGCGGTTTCGTCAACGATTCCGCCACGGGCAGCGTTGACAATATGAACCGTGGGTTTAGTCTTGTGCAGTTCTGCCTCACCGATCAAACCGATTGTTTCAGGCGTTTTGGGTAGGTGAACCGTAATGAAATCACTCTCGGCCAGGAGTTCGTCAAGGGTGACCATCCGCACACCAAGTTGGGCCGCGCGTGCCGGCTGAACGTAGGGATCGTAGGCGATCAAACGAACGCCAAAAGCGCTAAGTCGCTGGGCCACGAGCACACCAATGCGCCCCAGCCCCACAACACCAACTACTTTGTCGGCGACTTCAACTCCCGTGTACTTGCTGCGCTTCCACTCGCCTTTGTGGAGCGCTGCATTGGCAGGGGCAATATTGCGGGCACTTGCTAGAAGTAAACCAACGGCCAACTCAGCGGCACTGACTATGTTTGACGTTGGTGCATTGACAACCATGACTCCGGCCAAGGTCGCGGCCTTCACATCCACATTGTCCAAACCAACTCCCGCCCGGGCCACTACCTTGAGTTTCTTAGCGGCAGACAAGGCTTCAGCATCCACGAGCGTGGCCGAACGCACCAAGAGCGCCTCGACATCTGAGATTGCTGACAGCAATTCCGCGCGGTTGGCGCCGTCGCAATGAACAATCTCAAAATCGGGGCCAAGGGCCTCAACTGTTGCTGGTGAAAGTTCTTCGGCAATGAGTACGCGGGCTTTAGTCACGACACCATCTTAATCATTAAGTATTGACGCTGCCTTGGCGCCGATGCACTTGACATCTCTACCTCTGTGCAGAGCCTTCCACGTAGTCCTTGTCATCGCCTGAAACCCAAGCCATCATGGAACGAAGCTTGCGTCCGACCGCTTCGATTGGATGCTTTTCACCCTTGGCGCGAAGTTCAAGGAACTCTGGGCTGCCATTGTTGTAATCGTTAACAAAACGATCGGCGAAATTGCCATTCTGGATATCCGCGAGCACAGCCTGCATATTGGCTTTGACACTTGGGTCAATTATTCGTGGGCCTGAGACGTAGTCTCCGAATTCCGCTGTATCCGAGACGCTCCAACGTTGCTTAGCGATCCCACCTTCGTACATGAGGTCAACGATCAATTTGAGTTCATGCAGGCACTCAAAATATGCAACCTCTGGCTGGTAACCGGCCTCGATCAGAGTTTCAAAGCCGTACATGACGAGTTGCGAAGCCCCACCGCACAGTACGGCCTGTTCGCCGAAAAGGTCTGTTTCAGTTTCTTCGGTGAAGGTGGTCTTAATCCCACCTGCCTTAAGACCGCCGATTGCCGCTGCGTAGCTCAAGGCCACGGGCCATGCGGCACCGCTCGCATCTTGCTCAACCGCAACCAGAACAGGGACTCCACGACCAGCCGAGTACTCACGTCGAACCAAATGTCCTGGACCCTTCGGGGCAACCATTGCGACGTCGACGAAAGCGGGTGGCTTGATGTAGCCGAATCGAATGTTGAATCCATGAGCAAAAAAGAGTGCATCCCCTTCTTTGAGGTTTGGCTCAATCGAATCTTCATAGAGTTTCTTTTGAACAGGATCAGGAACCAGAATCATGATTAAGTCAGCTTCAGATGCCGCCGTTGCTGGATCAACAACGCGAAGGCCATCTGCTTCGGCCTTAGCCCGACTCTTTGAGCCTTCTGCAAGTCCCACTCGTACATCAACCCCGGAATCCTTCAGTGAAAGCGCGTGAGCGTGGCCTTGACTTCCAAAACCGATCACGGCAACTTTGCGACCCCGGATTACATCAAGATCAGCATCAACTTCATAGAACATTTCGGCCACGGTGGCTCTCCTTCATTTTGATTTCCGGTGTGTTGTGGTAGAACTTTTGTGCGTATTAACTATGTCGATTTGTCTGCAGGTCGTGCATTTCGATCGCTTATTGATCGAGAACCGCGACCCATGGCGACCATTCCTGATTGGACAAGCTCTCTGATCCCATAAGGTTCGAGCACCTTAAGAAGCGCCTGTAACTTATCGTGCGCACCTGTGGCCTCAATAGTGACCGCGTCCTGGGCTACGTCAACGACTTTCGCACGGAAGAGTTGAACAGTCTCCAGAATATGGCTACGCGATTCAGGATCAGCTTTTACCTTAACCAAAAGTATTTCGCGTTGAACCGAAGCATCGGCTTCCAGCTCAACGATTTTAAGTACGTTAATCAGTTTATTGAGTTGCTTTGTCACCTGTTCGAGCGGCGAACCCTCAACATTGACAACAATCGTCATCCGGGAAACTTCAGGTGATTCGGTTGGCCCAACTGCCAGTGACTCGATATTAAAGCCCCTGCGAGAAAACAAACTGGCCACACGCGCTAACACGCCCGGTTGGTCTTGAACAAGCACGGAAAGTGTGTGTCTTTTCATCAGTCGTCACTCCCCCATTCGGGCGCAATGGATCTGGCATAGAGGATTTCGTCGTTGCCAGTGCCCGCAGCAACCATGGGCCACACCATTGCATCTCTGTGGACAACAAAGTCAATAACCACCGGAGCATCATTCAGGCTTAGGGCCTTTTCGATTGTTGAGTCCACAGTGTCTGCGCTATCGCACTGCAATCCGTAGGCGCCGTAGGCCTCCGCCAATTTCACGAAATCGGGGAAACGGTGAGACTGCAGGTCAGTATTCGAATACCGCTCGTTGTAAAACAGGGTTTGCCACTGGCGCACCATGCCCAGACTTGAATTATTAATCAACGCAACCTTAATCGGGATGTCGTTAATCGTGCACGTGGCGAGTTCCTGATTTGTCATTTGGAAGCAGCCATCGCCGTCAATTGCCCACACCGTCTTGTCTGGGCAACCAACTTTCGCACCCATCGCCGCGGGCACGGAGTAACCCATAGTGCCTGCACCTCCCGAATTAAGCCAAGTTCCTGGAAATTCGTAACCAATGAATTGGGCGGCCCACATTTGGTGTTGACCCACACCTGCCGAGTAAATCGATTCAGGACCAGAGATTTTTCCGAGCCTTTCAATGACGTATTGCGGCGACAACGTTCCATCGGTGGGAAGGTCGTAGCCCAAGGGGTAGGTTTCGCGCAGCCGGTTGAGTTGCAGCCACCATTCGGCATAGTCGCCGACATTTCCTAATTCGATCTCAGCGTTAATGGCCGCGATGAGTTCAGGGATGACTTCGGCCACGTCGCCCACGATGGGAATGTCGGCTTCGCGATTCTTGCCTATCTCTGCCGGGTCAATATCCGCGTGAATCACGGACGCATTGGGTGCGAATGAGGACAACTTTCCTGTGACTCGGTCGTCAAAGCGCGCACCCAGGGTGATAAGCAGGTCTGCTTTTTGCAATGCACCAACGGCGGCAACGGTTCCATGCATGCCGGGCATCCCGAGGTGTTGGGTATGTGAGTCGGGGAATGCTCCACGTGCCATGAGGGTCGTGACCACTGGAATTCCAGTTAACTCGGCGAGCATACGAAGCGATGCTGAAGCATTGGCCCGAATCACTCCTCCACCCACATATAGAACCGGCTGTCGACTTGACAGAATTAGTTTGGCTGCCTCCCGAATCTGCTTCGAGTGAGGTCTGGTCCTTGGGTTGTAGCCGGGCAGATCAAGTACTTCCGGCCAATTGAAAGTGGTCTGAGCTTGGAGAGCATCTTTCGCAATATCAACGAGAACCGGACCAGGTCGACCAGTTGCCGCCAAGTGAAAAGCTTGAGCGATTGCTCCCGGAATGTCCGCTGCATCGGTGATAAGAAAACTGTGCTTGGTGATTGGCATAGTGATTCCACGAATATCGGCCTCTTGGAAGGCGTCTGTGCCGATAGATGCGCTGGGAACCTGTCCTGTGATCGCAACCATGGGAACCGAGTCCATATAGGCATCAGCGATTGGGGTGACCAGGTTGGTCGCACCCGGACCGCTTGTGGCCATGCACACGCCAACACGGCCAGTTGCACTTGCATAACCCTCGGCGGCATGGCCCGCGCCTTGCTCGTGTCGCACTAAAATGTGTCGAATTTTGGTGGAATCCATCATGGGGTCGTAGGCGGGCAAAATTGCGCCGCCGGGAATCCCGAACACGACATCGACATCTGCCGCCTCTAGGGAAGCAATCAGGCTCTGCGCCCCGGTCATGGTGGCCAAGGTGGTTTCTGCTCTGGAGCTCAGATCAGGTGAACTACTCACGGTATCCGCTTCTCCTCTCTGCTGGTGTGCATCCGGTTCGGTTGTGCTAAGAATCGTAAAGAAAAACCCCCCGACCCCTAAGGGCTGCGGAGGGCGGCGCACGAAGCTTGGCTGTTGCTTAGCCCGTGCGCTTAATAACTACGAGTGGCGTGTGTGACACAGGAGAACCATAACGTGTGCCCGCCCACTTGTCACCAGTGACCTTGGCCACACCTCCAAGGAAGCCAGGAGTTCCCTTTAGTCCAGAACTGCACCCTTGGACGCCGAACCAACTAATTTGGCGTACTTCGAGAGAACGCCACGCGTGTACCTGTTCGGCAGGGCGACAAATTCAGCGCGCCGGCGTTCCAGTTCCTCTGCGTCTACATGCAAATCCAGCATCCGAGTAACGAGGTTAATTGAGATTCGATCCCCCTCAACGATGAGTGCGATTGGACCACCGTCAACTGTCTCTGGTGTGACGTGCCCAACGCACAATCCTGTGGTTCCCCCCGAGAATCGCCCGTCTGTGATCAAAAGCACCTCCTTGCCAAGTCCTGCACCCTTGATTGCACCCGTGATCATGAGCATTTCCCGCATGCCCGGGCCGCCTTTGGGTCCTTCGTAGCGAATAACCACGACATCTCCGGCCTTGATATTGCCCTCTTCTAGGGCTTCCATGGCACTTTGTTCTCGATCGAAGACGCGCGCCTTGCCTTCAAATGTTGTGACCGGAACGCCCGCCATTTTCACAACGGCACCTTCGGGCGCTAGTGATCCGCCAAGGATTGTTATGCCGCCACTTGTTGCGATTGCATTCTGGGACGCGTACAAAATATCACCGTCTGGGTCGGGTGGATTGATGTCACGGAGATTCTCTGCCATGGTTTTACCTGTCACGGTGAGACAGTCACCATGGATCAGCCCCGCGTCAAGAAGCGCCCTGAGAATCACCGGAACACCTCCGACCCGATCAACATCACTCATTACATATCGACCGAAAGGTTTGACGTCAGCGAGAAGTGGGACTTTGGAACCGATTCGGTGAAAGTCATGCAACTCTAGTTCGACATTGGCCTCATGTGCGATCGCCAATAGATGCAAGACCGCGTTCGTGGAACCTCCAAAGGCCATGAGTATCGCGATAGCGTTCTCAAGTGACTGACGAGTAATGATGTCCCGCGTGGTGATTCCCTGACGAATCAGTTCGACAACAGCTTCACCCGATCGCCGGGCAAAACCATCTCGCCGCCGATCCACGGCAGGTGGAGCAGCTGAGCCGGGAAGTGACATTCCCATAGCTTCTGCGGCACTAGCCATGGTGTTCGCCGTATACATGCCGCCGCAGGCGCCTTCACCCGGGCAAATCGCTTTTTCAATTCGGTCAACGTCCTCACGTGACATGAGCCCACGTGAGCAAGCGCCAACAGCCTCAAAAGCATCGATGATCGTTACGTCTTTTTCCGTTCCATCTTCCAGTTTTACAAAACCCGGAAGAATAGATCCTGCGTAGACAAACACCGAAGCAACATCAATGCGGGCAGACGCCATAAGCATTCCTGGGAGTGATTTGTCACAACCCGCAAACGTCACCATGCCGTCAAGCCGCTCAGCCTGCATCACCGCTTCCACTGAATCAGCGATTATTTCTCGGCTCACCAGGGAAAAATGCATGCCTTCGTGGCCCATCGAGATTCCATCAGAGACGGAAATTGTTCCGAATTGCATGGGAAATCCACCACCGGCATGCACGCCTTCCTTCGCTGACTTTGCAAGCCGATCAAGTGAGAGGTTGCACGGTGTAATTTCATTCCAACTCGAGGCAATGCCGATTTGGGGTTTAGTAAAATCTGCGTCGCCCATTCCCACTGCGCGCAACATGCCGCGAGCTGGTGCGCGTTCGAGTCCGTCTGTAACTTCCGAGCTTCGTGGTTTCATATTTGTCATTGTGGGACCTATTCCTTTACTCCAAGTAGCTCAAATAACAACGCCCTTACTTTCGCCGCATCTGCTTGGCCCTGTGTTGCTTTCATTACAGACCCAACAATTGCCCCCGCTGCTGCAATCTTCCCACCCTTGATTTTCTCCGCCACATCCGGCGAATCACTCAACGCGGTATTTATTGCCGCGATCAAAGAAGCGTCATCATTCACTACTACGAGACCACGGCTCGAAACTACTTCCGAGACGCTGCCTTCTCCAGCGAGTAAGCCTTCAAACACTGACCGTGCCATCTTATCTGTGAGATCACCCTGTGAAATTAAACCTTCAATCTCGGCGATGTCCAAAGGAGTCACTGAGAGATCTTCCAACTCGCACCCTTGTTCATTGGCCACGCGCATCAATTCGCCGGTCCACCATTTGCGGGCCGCAGTGGGCTGGACACCGGCATCGATAGAAGCGGTGATCAATTCAAGTGCTCCTGCGTTCACGAGGCTTTGCATGTCAAATTCCGTGATTCCCCATTCACTTCGCAAGCGGGCACGGCGAACAGATGGAACTTCAGGCAAGGTACCTCGTAGTTCCTGGATCCACGTTTGGCTTGGCGCTATCGGAACTAAGTCAGGCTCTGGAAAATAGCGATAATCTTCGGCCTGTTCTTTAGATCGACCAGAAGTCGTGTCACCCGTTTCTTCATTGAAGTGACGCGTCTCTTGAATAATTCGCTCGCCGGCTCGGAGTTGATTGGCTTGGCGTAACATTTCAGTGCGAACTGAGCGTTCAACCGATCTCAGTGAGTTTACGTTCTTGGTTTCTGTGCGAGTGCCCCATTCTTCACCTGGCCGGCTAAGGGACACATTGACATCACACCGGAGTGAACCCTCTTCCATGCGGACGTCGGAGACGCCAAGCGCTCTCATCAGGTCACGCAGCTCAGCCACATAGGCTTTGGCCACTTCCGGCGCTAGCTCGCCAGTGTTCAGTATTGGTTTCGTCACAACTTCAATCAGCGGAATTCCTGCCCGGTTGTAGTCAACGAGCGAATGGGTCGCACCATGAATTCGACCGGCCCCGCCCGCATGCAGTAACTTCCCTGTGTCTTCTTCCATGTGAACCCGCTCGATCTCAACACGGAAAACTTGTGGGCCGTCTTGAGTGGCAACTGTTACATCAAGGAATCCATCAGTGCACAAGGGTTCGTCGTACTGGGATATTTGGTAGTTCTTAGGCATGTCTGGATAAAAATAGTTCTTACGTGCAAACCGACACCACGGTGAGATCGAACAGTTCAGTGCTAGTCCCATGCGGATCGTTGACTCGATCGCTACTCGGTTCACAACCGGCATACTGCCCGGCATCCCGAGGCAGACCGGACACACATGCGTGTTGGGATCTCCACCGAATTGTGCCGAGCACGCGCAAAACATTTTCGAATTAGTGCCTAGCTCAATGTGGGTTTCCAGCCCGATTATGGGATCAAATTCAGCAATTACGGCGTCATATTCCGTTGTCAATGTGGTCATAATGATGGTGCCTCCGAAATCAACAGTCCGCCCCAGCGATCAACGAGCGCACTTTCAAGTGCCGATCCAACTTGGTACAGCAGAGCGTCTGCCATAGCGGGAGCAATAATTTGCAGTCCAACTGGAAGTCCGTCTTCAGACGCAAGCCCAATAGGTAGCGACATCGCGCAATTCCCCGCCAAGTTCACCGGGATGGTCGCGATATCGTTGAGATACATAGCAAGTGGGTCGTCCAATTTTTCACCTATTTTGAATGCTGTCGTTGGAGCCGTAGGTGAAACCAAAACATCGACTTGTAAGAAGGCCGCTTCAAAATCACGAGTAATCAATGTTCGAATTCGCTGCGCCTGGCCATAATATGCGTCGTAGTAGCCACTCGAAAGCGCGTAGGTGCCCAACATGATGCGTCGCTTTACTTCCGCTCCAAAACCTTTTTCACGGGTGGCACTCATGACTTGCTCGACACTACGATTTTTTCCGTCATCTTCACGGATACCAAATCGCATTCCGTCAAATTTCGCTAGGTTGCTTGAAGCTTCCGAGGGAAGGATGAGGTAGTACGCCCCAAGGGCATATTGAAAATTGGGACATGACACTTCAACTATCTCGGCACCTAGTTCCGTTAGCGTTTCGAGCGACTGATTGAAACGTTCAAGTACCCCTGCTTGGAAACCTTCTCCTTGCAGTTCTTTAATGACCCCGATTTTCATACCTCGGACGTCCGCTTTGAGAGCAGCCGCAACGAAATCAGGCACAGGGGCATTGATAGAAGTGGAGTCACGGGGGTCGTGACCGGCAATAACACTATGAAGCAATGCTGTGTCCATGACGTCGCGGGCACATGGACCTGCTTGGTCCAGGGAAGAGGCCAAGGCCACGATTCCATACCTTGAGACCCCACCGTAAGTCGGTTTCACGCCAACTGTCCCCGTGACCGCTGCGGGTTGTCTAATCGAACCGCCCGTGTCGGTCCCAATTGCAAGGGGTGATTCAAAACTGGCAACCGCTGCGGCCGATCCTCCACCGGATCCGCCGGGAATGCGTTGCAAATCCCAAGGATTATGGGTGGGACCGTAGCCACTGTGTTCGGTTGAGGAACCCATAGCAAATTCATCCATGTTGGTCTTACCCAATGAGACGACTCCAGCAGCATGAAGTTTTTCAACGATTGTTGCGTTGTACGGAGGTCTCCAACCTTCTAGGATTCGCGATCCACATGTGGTGGGAAGGCCCTTGGTCGCGAGCAGGTCTTTGAGAGCGATCGGTACGCCCGCAAGCGGGGAAGACAATTCACCTCTTCCGATTTGCTGATCGACCTCTCGGGCGCGCGCAATAGATTCCTGCGGGTCAACGTAGAGAAATGCGTGGACGCGCTCGTCCACCTGGGAAATACGGTCGAGGTGCGCTTGTGTAACTTCTTCGCTGGATACTTCTTTGCGAGCAATGGCAGTGGCCAAGGTCGCAGCGCTTTGCCGTGTTAAATCATTCATGACGGCTCTCCAAGGATTCTGGGTACCCGAAATCGATCGTCTTCAAAGGCTGGCGCTCCCGGAACAAAATCGGCTAACTCCAGTCCGGGTAAGGCGAGATCGTCCCGGTATACATTTTCCATTGGAATTGGGTGGGAGGTCGGTGGGATTTCCTGCGTTGCAACTGCACTGATTGACGTGATGGCGCTCAAAATCTGTTCCAATTGCGCGGCGTAATGCTCAACCTCTTCTGAAGTGAGTTCTAACCGCGCTAATTTCCCTAGATGCCGAACTTGCTCTGCATTTATTCCATCTTGCGTCATGCGGTCAGTCTAGGGTGTGTGCCGACCCACTAGCCCGGTAGCACACTTTCGTATTTGCCATTGAGCAAGTCGTGAAATCCTTGGACATCGGTTGTCCGGACCCCAAGACTTAATGCCTTGTCAGCCTTAGACCCAGCTTTGTCTCCGACAATCACCAAATTGGTCTTCTTGGACACCGAGCCTGAGATACTCGCGCCCAGAGCCGCTATGGCGTCTTGGGCCCCTTCACGAGTGAATCCGGGGATTGAACCAGTGATAACAATTGTTTGTCCAATGAGTGGGCCTGCGATCGAATCTGACTCACCAACTCGATCAGCAAAACTAACGCCGGCTTCCCGCCAGGCTCTAACAACGTCTCTACGCCATTCGGTGTTGAAAAATTCCACAACACTTTCGGCTATCCGTTCGCCCACACCGTCGACGCTGGATAATTCCTCGATTGTCGCTGACTCAATAGATGTGAGTGAGCCAAATTGTTGAGCAAGTTTCTTTGCCGCTGTTGGGCCCACGTGCCGGATACTCAAGGCCACAAGAAATCTCCATAGCGGCTGATTTTTAGCGATTTCTAACTGGGCAAGCAATGTTTCGCCGGCCTTGTTGATTGTTACTGGAGCGTTTTCCTTGTGTGAATTGACAAAAAAGTCGCACATGAGGAGATCCTTCGAGGTTAAATCAAACAGGCCTGATTCATTGATGAGTACACCGCTGTGCAAAAGTGCTTGTGCAGCCTTTTCGCCAAGCCCCTCAATATCAAGCGCTCCCCGTGAGCCAATGTGGAATAGACGCTCACGCAACTGTGCAGGGCACCCTTGAACATTAGGGCAGCGAATGTCTTTATCGCCCTCGTTTTCCGCACCTAACTCGCTTCCGCACTCAGGACATAATTGCGGCATGACAAAGGGTTTTTCCGCGCCCGTTCGCTCTTCAATTACCGGCCCTAAGATTTCGGGGATTATTTCACCTGCCTTACGCAGATATACAATGTCTCCGATCAAAACGCCTTTGCGTTCCACTTCGAAGGGATTGTGGAGCGTGGCCATGGAAACGGTTGTTCCCGCAACATGAACCGGTTCCATCACGGCAAATGGCGTAACCCTTCCCGTTCTCCCAACACTGACTTGGATGTCAAGCAGCCGCGTTTTGACTACTTCGGGTGGGTACTTGAATGCAATGGCCCAGCGAGGCGCCCGCGACGTAAACCCAAGAGTGATTTGATCCTCGAGATCATTGACTTTGACAACGACTCCGTCAATATCAAATTTCACGTCAGCTCGATGCTCATTGTAATAGTCGATGAACTTGATTACGTTTGCATAAGTTGAATGAACTTGCGCGTGTAACGCGGTTGGAAGTCCCCAACGTGCTAGCTGCTCGTATACGTCACTTTGCCTGCGTAAGTTGCGCAGCGCTGTTGAGTCATGCGCGCCAAGCCCATGGACGGTGAACTCCAATCCTGAAAGTCGCGCGCGTGCGGAGTCGAATTCCCGCTGGACCTTTCCCTCTCTTTTTGTCCCTCGCACTGCGTTGAGTTCCCGCTCACGTTTATCAACTCTTTGCCGCAATGCGCCGGCGGCAGCATTCCTCGGATTGGCGAATAGCGGCTTATCAATTGCGGCTTGATCGGAATTTATAGAGTCGAATACCACAATGGGGTAAAACACTTCTCCACGAACTTCAAGCAAAGAAGGAATGGACTCCCCTGTTAGTCGCTTAGGAATAGCAGGAATAAAACCAGCATTTAGCGTTACATCTTCGCCCGTTGTTCCNNTCGCCCCTTGTCGAAAGCGAGTAAAGATCTCCATCGCGGTAAACAGCATCAACGGCGAGTCCGTCAATTTTTAATTCACATAGAAGCTGTGGGTTCCTATCCAGTGTTGAACAAAGTTTGTCGTACCACGCTTCCAGTTCATTGGGACTGAACGCATTATCGAGTGAATACATTGGTTCAAGATGAATGACCGGATCAAAGAGGTCTGATTGATTCCCTCCAACAGACTGAGTTGGAGAATCGCCCGTAACTAATATCGGGAACATTATTTCAAGTTCGACAAGCTCACGGTAAAGAAGGTCATATTCTGAATCTGTTAGAAATTGACTTGTATGCAATGAGTATTGAACGCGCGCCGCGTTGATTTGCTCAACGAGCTCTATCCAGCGTTTGAGAGCGCTGGAAGAAGGGTTCGGACTAGGCGAATTTTCGACCATGGTCATTCCCCCAGTAATCGATCCTCGTCATTGAGCAAATCTACAACTTCTTTGACGGCGCCAATCGCCGCACGCGCCAAGGGCCATGAATTCGCAAGCAACTGTGGGGAAGGAACCACTACGAGAGAACCCGTGACGTAACTCAGAGAAAAACCTAGGCTGGTGATCCTTTGCGCGATATCTAATGCGTGTTCACGTGGAGAACCTGTGAGCGGAACCTGCCAGAACACAAGTTTCCCTGCATCCAATTGTTCCCCGAGCAACTTGTTTGTCTCCGATTGAAAAAAAATCGACGCATCAGCTTTCATTAAGGATTCAGCGAATACTTCCTCAGGGTCAGAAAGAGCGACGCCAAATTTTGCTTGAGAATTCTTTACCACTTGGATGAATGGTTCCCACGCTCGAAAGATTCGTGCACGATCAATATGGACATAGCTATTCAATCCACTTGCTGTTGGGATTTCTCCCGTGCAAGCGGCAGCGGCCATGGGTTCTTCGACAACCAGAGATACGCAGGCTGCAGGGAAAATTCGTTGGACATGGGAGATGTGTTCCCTTACGGCTTCAGCCAAAATATCTCCTACCTCTGCCAGTGCACCCGGATCCCGTATCAGTTTTTCACCCGATGCCGATTCAACAGAAGCGCACCAGGTCACTGGACCGACTACCGAAGCTGTGAAATGTCCCGAATACCCCTGCCCGTGCTCTTCAATCGCGTCGAGGTCCTGGCGCAAATAGGTATCTGCCCGTTGCATGTCGATTCCTGGGGTTCGGGAAATTTGCCAGCCTGTGGGAACAGCGCTGACTGAAAAATCACCACTTATCCTGCTAAGCAATGCCGCAGTCCGACCAACGGGATCAGCACCGGGACCCCGCTTGGGAAGTAAAGGAAGAAACAGTGCATTAGGAAACTCCCCGCACACAACAAGGGCCGCTTCTTGAGCAAATACTCCTGGAAGTACGCCTAGAGCCGAAGCGCGTGACTGCGCCACAACTATCTTTCAAGCAGAACTGGTGGAACTCCCACCCGGTTGGTACTGGCAACAGTCGCGGATCCAAGTACCTTCGTACCCGAATAAATCACGGCCGCCTGTCCTGGAGCCAACCCTCTAATTGGCTCGTGGACGTTGATTAGTAATTCGCCGCTTTCAAGTCGCGCACTGGCGGGAACCGGCTCCGCGTGAGCGCGAACTTGGACACTCACCTCAACTGCATCAGACCCAAGGGGAGCGCCAGCCCAAATAGGGTTGATCGCACGAATGAAATCAACATCGAGCAATTCAGGTGCGCCCACCATCACGGTGCCGCTCTCTCGGTCGATATCCACGACGTAGCGCGGTGCACCGTCTTCAGCCGGTACCGTCAGATTTAACCCGCGACGTTGCCCAATCGTGACAGTGAACGTTCCGCTGTGCTGACCCAAAACTGCTCCAGTTTTTGCGTCGGTGATATTGCCTGGCTGCTCTCCAAGTTTTCGCACCAGGTACCCGGCCGTGTCGCCGTCAGGAATGAAGCAAATGTCGTGGCTATCGGGTTTCTTGGCAGTAATCAACCCGCGTTCTTCGGCTTCGGCTCGAATCTCCACCTTCGTATTTGCTCCGAGCGGGAACAGTGAATGAGCCAGTTGCTCTTGTGTGAGTACACCGAGCACATACGATTGATCTTTGAGCGGATCAATAGCTCGGTGTAGTTCAACGCCTTCAGGTCCATGTTCAATTTTTGCGTAGTGACCGGTTGCCACTGCGTCGAAGCCCAGCGCAAGGGCACGATCTAAAACGGCGCTGAACTTAATTTTTTCATTGCAGCGCAGGCACGGGTTCGGAGTGCGACCCAATTCGTATTCCTCATGGAAGTTGTCCATCACGCTTTCAGCGAAAGCTGTTGAAAAATCCCAAACGTAGAATGGAATACCAAGCTTGTCGGCGACTCGACGTGCATCTCGTGCGTCGTCGAGCGTGCAGCACCCTCGACTCTTTCCGTTCGAATCTGTCCGAGACAGCGCTAGGTGAATCCCCACAACTTCGTGACCCTGATCAATCATGCGTGCCGTGGCAACCGACGAATCCACGCCACCGCTCATGGCCGAGATCACTCGTAAAAGGCTCATACAGATACCGATCCTGCTCGCTGGGCTCGTTCAACCACGACCGGTAACGCTCGAGCCAATTGATCAATGCCCTCCCGTGAACTGTCACGCCCAAGACTAAAGCGAAGGGATGCACGTGCGGTTTTTTCATCAACGCCCATTGAGAGTAAAACATGACTGGGTTCAGGGATTCCTGCCGTGCATGCGGAACCCGTTGAACAGTCGATTCCGGCCGCGTCCAACAGCATGAGAAGCGAGTCCCCTTCGCAACCGGGGAACGAAAAGTGAGTGTTATTTGGCAGCCTGAGTCCTCCTGGCGGTGGCCCGTTGAGAATTGCATCAGGCACGGCTTGGATAACTGCTTCAACCAAGTACTGCTGCAGTTCCCTCAGCCTGATTGCATGCTGGTCCAACTCCGAGATAGAAAATCGCACCGCAGCGGCGAAGGCCGAAATGGATGCCGGGTCTAGCGTGCCCGACCGAACCTCACGCTCTTGCCCACCGCCGTGCAATATCGGAGTCAACTTTGCCGCAGAATCCACAATGAGGGCACCGACCCCGACCGGGCCGCCAATTTTATGGCTACTCAGTGTCACAGCAGCTGCATCTAGTTCCGGTAGGTGGAGGGGTACCTGTCCTAAAGCTTGCACAGCATCTGTGTGAAATGGAACCCCAAAATGTTTGCACACGTTCGCGATCTCATGAACCGGTTGTATCGCCCCAATTTCATTATTTGCCCACATGATCGACACTAGTGCGACCTCGTGCTCACTCAAAGTTTTTTCAACGTCGGCCACAGATACCCTGCCACTTGAATCGGCGTTGACGAGTATCACCGAAGCGTGCTCGTGTGAGCCAAGCCACTGCACAGGGTCAAGTACGGCGTGATGCTCGATTGCACTAGTTGCGATTGCAAGCGGACTTTTACCCAATTGCGAACAGCGTGACCAATACAAGCCCTTGATAGCGAGATTGTCGGCTTCTGTACCACCGCCTGTAAATATGACGGCCGAAGGTCGTATACCCAAGTCCTGCGCGATGGACTCACGGGCAGATTCGACAACACGCCTTGCTGCCCGACCGGAAGTGTGCAGACTCGATGCGTTTCCGACATTCTCACTGACTTCAAGCCACGCTTGGCGAACTTGGGGAAGCATCTGCGTGGTAGCCGCATGATCTAGGTAAACGCGTTGCACAATGCTGAACACTACCCAACGACCCTAGACATGTAATTCCGGTTATTTACGTTGGGTGATTTCTTCAGTCAATTGTGGCACGACGGCAAAGAGGTCACCCACGACGCCGTAGTCAGCAAGTTCAAAAATTGGGGCTTCGGGGTCCTTGTTTACAACAATAACCACTTTGGAGGTCTGCATTCCGGCACGGTGCTGGATTGCACCCGAAATCCCGTTGGCGATATACAACGAAGGAGAAACTGTTTTGCCCGTCTGGCCAACTTGGTACTGATGTGGGTACCAACCAGCATCCGTGGCGGCACGTGAAGCGCCAACCGCAGCATTGAGACTGTCAGCCAATGCCTCGATTACTCCAAATCCTTCAGCGCCACCAACGCCTCGGCCTCCACTCACGACAACATCTGCCTCTGCCAATTCGGGGCGCGCACCCTTTTCCACCACATTCCGGTTGACGATGGAAACAAGCTGTGCGCCGTCAGAGATGTCCGACGAAATATGCTCGATCACAGCGGTTACCGATTCGGGGACGGCTGATACCGAGTTTGGACGGAGCGTGATGATTGGCGTGCCATGATTGACTTTCGAGTGCACGATTGTGCTTCCACCGAAGACATTCTGTGTGACAGTAAGGTCAGGGGCAATGGCAACTGCATCCGTGATGATTCCGCAATTCGACTTGATGGCCGCGCGGGCTCCAATTTCCTTACCGTCTGCACTCGATGCGACGAGAACAGCCGCCGGCTGCATGGTGCCGATCAGGCTAGCGAGAATCTCCGCTCCTGGAGCAACAGGATGATCGCTTACTTCGGCGGAGTCAACTACGAGCACCTTTGTAGCCCCAAAATTTCCCAATGAAGCCAACGTGGAATCGTCACAACCTGAACCGAGCCAGAGGACAACTGGTGTGCCTAGGTCTCTAGCGGCCGTGATCAATTCAAATGTAACTTTGCGAACTTCGGTACCGTGGTGCTCTGCAAGAACGAGTACGTCACTCATGTCAATCTCCTTAAAATTTTTGGGCCAATTTTTTCGATCTTAGATACGTTAAATGAACTTTGAGGTCGTGAGATAGTCAGCGATTGAAGTTCCACCTGCACCCTCGTCGGTGACTACTACACCTGCGGCCTTTGGTGGACGCGCTGCGAAATCTGCAACTTCTGACCAAGCTGCACCGGCGCCCACAGCGGCTGCGTCTAGGTTCAAGTCCGCCACACTCAAGGTCTCGACCGGCTTTTTCTTTGCAGCCATGATTCCCTTGAAAGATGGGTACCGAGGCTCATTGATCTTTTCAACAACGCTTACGACGACTGGAAGTGTTGCGGTTAGCGTGTCGAATCCGTAGTCGGTCACTCGCTCCGCGGTGAGGGTATCGCCTTCCACTTCAACCTTTTGTGCGAAAGTCACTTGTGCTAGGCCCAAGCGTTCTGAAACCATGGCGGGGATAACAGACATGCGAGCATCGGTTGATTCAGAACCAAACACAATGAGATCGAAGTCTCGTCCCTCAAGCGCCTTGGCAAGTACCGCGGAAGTTGCGATCGCGTCCGAGCCGCCTAACCCTGCGTCCACCACGTGAATGCCTGCGTCTGCGCCCATGCTTATTGCCTTTCGGAGAGTTTCCGCAGCACGCTCTGGACCCATGGTGACAATCACGACTTCTCCACTGTTCGCTTCAACGAGTTGTAACGCCAACTCCACCGCGTATTCGTCAAGTTCATTGAGCACTCCGTCGGCACTTTCACGATCAAGGGTTGATGTGTCAGCTTTCAACTTCTTTTCAGCCCAAGTATCGGGTACTTGTTTGACACAGACAGCGATCTTCATAGGTTGTCTCCTTTACCGCGCGGGCAGCGCAGGCTTTCTCATTGGCTCGAAATAACTCCCAGTGCCCCTATGTTACCTGCGAGTAACTAAACCGGCCACTCACGCTGCTTGGCCACTCACGCCCCATAGGGTCTTGCTGTGATTATGTTTCCCGAAAGCCAGGGTCGCGTGGCTTTCGTCTTTCATAGCCACCTGCCGTGGGTTCTTGGGCACGGTGTGTGGCCAGTGGGTGAGGAGTGGCTCTATCAGGCCTACGCCAACTCCTACATTCCCCTGATTCATTCCTTGAACCGACTAGGGGCTAGGGGTTTTCGAAATGTCGCAAGCGTGGGATTCACACCAATACTTTCTGCACAACTTGACCACCCGGACACCCTGAAAGGCCTCGCAGCCTGGCTTCACAATTGGCAACTTAGATCCCTAAATTTACCTCTGGATCACCCCTTGCGGTCGTATGAACTTCGCAAAGCACAGGAAATATTGACTATTTTCGGTGAACACTTTTCCCGAGGGGCTGCCCCACGTATTCGTACGTTGATCGATGACGAGGTAATTGAATTTTTAGGCGGACCGGCTACTCATCCATTCACGCCGGGGCTCGACCCAAAAATTCAAGAAATTTCTTTGAGAGCCGGGCTTGACGACTGCGTGCGCCGCTTTGGAAATTCCCCTTCTGGCATGTGGGTTCCCGAATGCGCCTACCGACCGGGTCAGGAAGAGATCTATGAAAAACTTGGCATAACTCACTTCATGGTTGACGAGCCCGCGGTCACCAGCGTGGGTTGCATTTCTTCCATTCCCTACCAACTTGGCAATTCCAAGGTCAATGTGATCGCGCGTGATGCGCAGATCAGTGACGCACTCTGGTCACATGAACGTGGCTACCCGGGATCAGCCCCCTATCGCGACTTCCACTTCATTCACCATGAACATGGGCTCAAACTCAGCGCTGTTGGCGACAAAGAGAACACCGACAAGCGTATATACGATCCGCAAGCCGCCGGTGTCCAAGTCGAAGTTGATGCCCGCAATTTCATTCGAGAACTCGAATTGGCCCTAAAGGCTAAACGCGATCGGGGTGAAGCACATCCATCGATCGTCATTGGGATCGATACTGAGCTTCTCGGCCATTGGTGGCATGAGGGAATCGCTTGGTTCGAACGCGTAGTCGAGCTGCTGCCAGTTGCCTCGATTGCAACAGCGACATTGGAGCAAGTTACAAGCGAATTTCATTCACGTATTGACCTACCGCCGTCTTCGTGGGGCAGCGGGAAAGACTGGTCGGTGTGGACCGGCGATCAAGTTCGCGACATAGTCGTCCTCAACGGGCAAAGTCAGGACCTTGTACTAGAACAGCTGGGAAGCCGCACTTGTACATCCGCTCAACTCAATCAACTCATGCTCCAGTTATCCAGTGACTGGGCCTTCATGATCACCCGCGATAGCGCCGCCCAATATGCACGCGATCGAATCCTTGGCCACAGGAATCAATTGATATCAGGTGTTGACTCGGATGCGGCATTTCCACTTATTTCGTTCAGTGCGTGACGGGTCCGACGTCGAACGGACTCACCATAAGCTTCGACCTCCATTGATTTGCGGTCTACGGTTAATCGGGATTTGATCATTTTTGCTGGAACACCTGCCGCAACCGACATTGGTTCAATGAGTCCGCGAACGACGGAATTAGCGCCGATCACGCTTCCTTGACCTATCTGAGATCCGCGCAACACGCTCACCTTGGTGCCAAGCCACACATCTGCACCAACCCGTACCGGTGACTTCACAATTCCTTGTGAACGAATGGGAATAAGAGGGTCTGAGAATCGATGATCAAAATCGCACATATAGATCGAGTCCGAAATAATGCACTGCGCACCAATTGAAATATCGAGATACGCGTTTATTGTGTTGTCGCGGCCCATCACAGTTTTCGTTCCAATCAGGATGCTCCCTTCATGTGCGCGAATATGACATGCATCGCCAATATGAACCCAACTTTCGATAATAATTCGTCCATAGCCACGTCTTGCACTGAGTTCAACACCCTTTCCCAGGAAGACGAATCCGGTGCACACAACAGAACGCGGTCCGAAATGATGCAGTTTCAAAAAGCGCCAGTATCGCACCAGGTAATACCAAGTCCAAGCCCGATTTCTGACAATCCACGTGAAATTTGAAAGCTTCCAGGGACTGAATCGCTTCACTTCGTCACCACTTCATAGACACGGTCGGTGGCCGTGGTTACCTGATTCCAGGTGTAGCGAGATTCGATACGACCGGCTAAGCGATCTGCTCGCTCACGGGCTTCCACTGGATTGTCAAATATTGAATTGATCTGGAGTGCGATCGATGCTCCATCGATTGCCTTAATCGGATAACCGAAGTCACTTGAGGGAACTATGTCAGCTAGCCCTCCCACATGCGAAGTGATGAGGGACACTCTGAGTTGCCCAAGCTCAAGCGCCACGATCCCGAAAGGTTCGTAACTCGATGGGATTACAGCTACGTCCCACGACTGCAACGTACGTATTCGATCGACTTCCTGTATGTGCCCGAGGAATGAAACCCTGTGATTCAAGTCCTTGCGCGCTACTTTGTTACGTAGTTCTTCAACCTGACTTCCGATTCCTGCGATTTCCAAACGAATACTTCGATTCTGAATCAATGCCATGGCGTCGATAACGTGGTGAACTCCCTTTTCCCACTCAAGCCGTCCCAAAAAACCAATCACGAATTCATCGGGGTCACCGTCATGACGATCAGTGAGCGTGTTCTTTGCTACAGGGCCCAGTGACTGGATACCGTTGGGAATTACTTCCAGTTTTTTCGGCGCTACTCCGTATCCGTTGCGGATCTCATGTGACATAAATTCACTGCAAACAATTAAGGCGTCCGCCGCCGCTATAGCCTTGCGTTCGCGCGCGTAGACATGACGCGAAAGCTTCGAGGCGAGCCAACCGTTGTGTCTCCCAAACTCTGTTGCATGGATCGTGAGCACACTCGGGACAGAGAGAAAAGTCGAGGCGCCTTCAAGTTGAACCGCGGTCACCCAGTCGTGTGCATGGATCACTTCCGGTGCAATTTCCATATGATCGCAAGCCTGTTGACTCGCCAAAGCAAAACCATGAACCCAATAGTCGAAGTTCGCTTGAGTGAACAGCGCGTCCTCGTAGTAATTCGCCACACGAATCACCCAAACACCGTCGACCAGGCAACTTGAATCGGGATCCCCTGGGACCGCTTGAGTAATCACAGTGACTTGATGGCCTCGGCGGGCCTGCTCTTGAGTAAGAGCCAAAACGTGAGTACCCAGCCCGCCATACATGACAGGTGGGTACTCCCAGGAAAAGTGCAGGATTCGCATGTGCAAGCTCCGGTTAAGGTGCAACCCCAGTAATGCACACGTTGTAAAAATACTTGTCGGGGACGACTTTGCTAAGGATGTTGCGATCCAAGGTTTCGAGTTTTTTCCATGTTCCAAAAGCAAAATTGGCCCAGCCCAGGCCAAGGGAATCGGACTTGACCGAACTCTCAAACGTTCGAACCGGCCAACCGAACCAAGACGCGGTCAACTCCTCTGTCACCGTGCTGACTTCAACACAACCCTTGCGGAGTGCAATACGTGCAAGCTGATCCGGATCAAATGTGTGAATGTCGACAACCGATTCCAATGCGGCCTCGCGGGAGGATGCACTCAGCTCAGCTTGAGGCCGGGCCCACTTTTCTGCTAACAGAGGCAACTTCGTCACCCGTGTACTCGTCCACCAGGTTAACCGCGACAACGCACGTGCAACTACGTCACCCTTCTGCGTCGGTTCACCACAAAACACAAAACGACCTCCTGGTCGTAGCACCCGGATCACCTCGGAAAATAGCGCGTCCAGATCGGGAACATGGTGTAAAACCGCATGGCCAACGACCAGGTCAACACTTGAATCTACGAAAGGAAGCCGTTCGGCATCAGCAACTAGCCCTGTGACATTAAGTCCCAACCCCTTCCCGTTGCGAACCGCAACGGAGACCATGCCAGAACTAAGGTCAGTCACTATTCCCGTGCCACCAATGCCTGACTGCATCAGATTAAGAAGGAAGAAGCCCGTTCCAGAACCAATCTCGACGACGGTTGCTGCCGCTAATTCGGGACCCTGAAGCTCAGAGGGTACGACGTGATCAAAACAGTTTCTGGCGTAATCCACGCATCGCTGATCATAGGAAATCGACCACTTTTCGTCATAGGACTCAGCTTCCCAGTCGTGATAAGCGATATTTGCTAGTTTGGGATCAGATTTTGCAAGGTCAAACTGCTCTTGGGTGAATGCCATTAACTGCCCACAAAAGTTGCTTTGCCGGGACCGTCTTTAACGAACGAATTCATGCCCGACTTTT
This sequence comes from Actinobacteria bacterium UBA7422, assembly GCA_002469525.1. Lineage (GTDB taxonomy): Bacteria > Actinomycetota > Actinomycetes > S36-B12 > S36-B12 > UBA4592. The sequence goes on along the minus strand of DKME01000150.1, from coordinate 6,984 downwards.
GATCCTGGGTTGCGAACAGCGCAGCGAACTCGGTGCTTTCGATTGTAAGTCCCGTTTTCAAATCGACATTTGCTCCAGTGTCTATCGCACGCTTCGCCGCGGCCAGCGCTATTTTTGGGCCCCCTCTGAATTTTTGCGCCCAAGTAAGGGCCGTGTCGAGCACCTGAGCTGGCTCAACAACTTGATTCACGAGTCCAATATCCAGTGCTTGCTGCGCCGAGATCATGTGACCCCCAAAAATTAATTCCTTCGCACGTGACTGGCCTATTAAGCGTGGGAGGCGTTGGGTTCCACCCGCTCCTGGAATAATTCCCAGCATGATTTCTGGCTGACCAAGTTTGACATTGTCACCGGCGACTCGAAAATCAGCGCACATGGCGAGTTCCAACCCACCGCCGAGTGCAAAACCCGTGATAGCCGCAATCGTGGGTTGGGAAATTTTGGCCACCGACTCAAATGCTGCTTGCAATTTATGTGCGGCATGTGCCATATCGGTGTACGTCATGTTTGCCATTTCCTTGACGTCGGCACCGGCCGCGAATACTTTCTCGCCGCCATAGAGCACAACCGCATCAATTCCAGCGTGACCTGAGACGAGAGTTGCCGCTTCCGCGATTTCATTCTGCATAGCGATATTGAGCGCATTCATAGGCGGGCGCCGCAAGTTAATGACCGCCGTGGTCCCCCGAAGTTCCACCTGGATGAATTCTCTGGAGAGCAGTTCTTTGGGTTCGGCATTTGCTGTGGATTCTTCACTCATATCGGGATCTTACTCAATTGGGGAGTAGACGAGGAAGTTCCATAATCCCTTCCGCGGTAGGTTTGAGCGGTGCGCACCAAGGTTGGACATTGGGATCCATTTGGAGTCACGCTCAGGGAAGATGGTCAAGCGAAGGTTTCACTATGGGCCCCACATGCTGACAAGGTCGAATTTTGTGTAATCACCGGCGATGAAATAGCCGGGTTCACTGAAACTCGCCATGTCCTCGAACACCAGGTCCAAAATGTTCACTACTCGATAATTCCTAACATTGGGCCAGGGACCCGGTACGGATTCAGGGTACATGGCCCCTGGGACCCTCAAAGCGGCATGCGATTCAATCCGCACAAATTCCTTCTTGATCCTTATGCTCGGGCGATCACAGGCGACCTTCGAAACGATCCAGCAATATTTGACTATTCGTTCGAAGACCCCAATGTAATGTCAACACTGGATAGTCGAGACTTTGTCCCGCACGGCCTCACCGTGTCATCTGATTTCAACTGGGACGGCGACAGGCCGCTTGAACGTCCCTGGAACGAGACGGTGATCTATGAGGCACATGTCAAAGGGTTGACTTATCTACACCCCGCAGTTCCTGAACGAGATCGGGGAACTTTTAGAGGAATTGCTCACAAGGCTGTGATCGAACATCTTGTACACATTGGGGTCTCCGCAATTGAGCTTTTACCTATTCAGCATTTTGTTAACGAAGTTCATTTAATGGAAACAGGCTTATCAAACTACTGGGGTTACAACACTCTCGGCTTTTTCGCTCCGCATGCCGACTATGCAAGCTCACCCGGAAATCAAATCGACGACTTTAAGTTCATGGTTAAGGAGCTTCACTCTGCAGGAATCGAGGTAATCCTTGACGTTGTTTACAACCACACCGCCGAAGGTGGGACGCTGGGTCCGAGTCTTTCGTTTAAAGGGATAAACAATAGAGATTTCTACCGACTAACTGATACCGGTGACTACGTCAACTTTGCCGGTTGTGGCAATACGATCAACGCTGCTCAGCCTCAAGCACTTCAACTAATTATGGACTCCCTGCGCTATTGGGTGAGTGAAATGCATGTTGACGGATTCCGCTTTGACTTAGCGTCAACACTCGCACGGTCATTTCATGAAGTTGACATGTTGGGCAATTTCCTCACCACGATCGCGCAGGATCCAATTCTGCGCCGTTCAAAACTCATTGCGGAACCGTGGGATGTCGGGCCCGGTGGTTACCAAGTTGGCTCTTTCCCACCGCTGTGGAGTGAGTGGAACGACAAGTACCGTGATGATGTCCGAGATTTCTGGCGTGGTGAAAGCGGGATTGCAGGAATCGGCTGGAGGCTTTCGGGCTCACAAGACCTCTACGGTGGCCCTGGCACAGATCCTTACACATCAATTAACTTCATAACCGCCCATGACGGCTTCACTTTGTTGGACCTTGTGAGTTTCAACGAAAAACACAATGAAGCAAATTTAGAGCAGAATCGGGATGGCACTGATAACAATCGGTCCTACAATTTTGGAGTTGAAGGCCCATCGCAGGATCCCGAAATTCTCACTACTCGCGCTCGCATGGTTCGAAACTTCCTCGCAACTCTCTTCCTGTCCGGGGGTGTTCCCATGATTACCTCGGGCGACGAACTTCACAAAACACAACAGGGGAACAACAATGTCTACTGTCAGGACAATCACCTTGCGTGGCTGGACTGGGATCTAGACCAGCAGGACTGGGATCTCGTGGATTTCGTTGCGACCATGGCTCATATTCGACGCTCTCACCCGATGCTGCGTCCCTTGGATTTCTACCATGGTGAGCCAAACTTCGCTGGAGGCCCTAAAGACCTCGCATGGTTTGGGCCTGATTCCGTAGAAATTTCCGACTGGCATCTGGGCGAAAACAACTCACTCGGCATGTTCCTTTCTCCGAGTGATACAGCCACAGAGAGCCTCCTCGCCATTTTTCACACCGGGAGCGAGCCCGTGGAATTCATACTTCCCGGCGCTCCATATGCACTGACCTATGTGGCGATCTTGGACACCTTCGCAACAAACGGGCAACCGAGCGAACAGATTTACCACGCAGGTGAGGCATTGGTATGCCAGCCTCGATCAACCTACGTTCTCACGGCACAGACTCACGTAACAGACATAGTCGCCTGACTAGTCATCAGCGCAGGGCTAATGTTTAGCGCAGGGGGTAATCTGTCAGTAAGCCTTGTGAGTCAGCACCAGGGACAACTTGCAGTCCCAATTCGGAACGGTTGATCAAGCCGTGATGCTCCGGCATGATTCGAACCGAAAAGCCGACTGATCCACTCTCCATGAGTGTGATCACTCCTTGGTACTGCCACCGATTATTTCCCAAATCCTTGGGATTACGAAACGAAACCGATCTTGGTTTCAGAATTTGGTCGTATTCTCCCGTTGGCCCAGTGATCACACTGAGATCGATATTGCCCGGTCCGATTTCACCCAGCATTACGTAAACGCTGACATGGAGTTGGGAACCCACATGTGTAACACCCTGCTCACCTGAAACTTCAACGTGTTCGATTCGTATTTCATTCCAGCGAGGAATTATCCAAGACTTCCACTCGGCCATCTCTTTTGCTAGCGCATACGAGTCAGCACATGCACGCTGACCGCTTTCGGCTGCAGGGGCATACAGGCGCTCAACGTACTCGCGCACCATTCGGGTCGCGAGAACTTTCGGTCCGGTAAATTTCATGGTGTGTCGCATCATGGCAACCCATTCAAGTGGAACACCGTCGTCGTCACGGCGGTAAAAAGTGGGCGCAACTCGAGACTCAATCAATGAGTACAGAGCTTCTGCTTCTAAAGCGTCACGCTTCTCAGCGTCGTAAATCAAATCCGCTGAAGGAATCGCCCAGCCATTATTTCCGTCAAACCATTCGTCCCACCACCCGTCCATGATCGACAGGTTCAGTCCGGCGTTGAGCGCGGCCTTCATGCCAGATGTCCCACTTGCTTCTAGCGGCCTAATGGGGTTGTTGAGCCACACGTCACAACCCGGGTACAGGGTCGTTGCCATTTCAATTTCATAGTTCGGTAGGAAAACGATTCGATCTCGAACATCACTTTCATCGGCGAATTGCACGAGTTGCTGGATTAGTGCCTTTCCACCTTCATCCGCTGGGTGAGCCTTTCCTGCAATCACAAGTTGGACCGGATGCACAGGATGCGTGAGTAGTCCGCGAAGTCTCTCCGGGTCACGCAACATCAATGTGAGTCGCTTGTACGAAGGCACTCGACGGGCAAAGCCAATAGTAAGAACATCAGGGTCGAGTGCGGAATCAACCCAGTCAAGTTCCACGGCTGTTTTGCCTCGAGCAAGCCATGCACGCTTAACCCGCCTGCGGGCCATATCTACTAATTCTGTTCGCATTTCACGTTTGGCATGCCAAAGGTCGGATTCGGGTATCTCATCAATGCGCTCCCATATTTCATCGGGGCTAGTGATCCCTATCTGCTTCTTTGCCAGAGCAAAGATTTTTGGGGAAACCCATGTTGGGGCGTGCACTCCGTTCGTGATCGAAGTGATGGGAATATCTGAATTGTCAAAACCTGGCCAAAGGTTCGAGAACATGTCGCGCGAGACTTCCCCATGCAGCAGGCTCACACCATTGGCGCGACCGGCGAGCGCGAATCCCATCATGGCCATATTGAAGAATTCGCCATTAGGTTCTAAGCCCAGCGCCATAATCGAATCCACGGGCATGTGGGAAATTGATCCCTCGCCGGTAAAGCAATTCCTAATCAGTTCAGCGGGAAAGCGATCAATCCCAGCTGAGACGGGTGTATGTGTTGTAAAGACCGTGCTTGCGCGAGTTGCTTCAAGTGCCTGCGCAAAGTTAAGGCCCTCGTGGCCTTGGATAAGTTCGCGCATTCGTTCGATGCCTAGGAAGCCAGCATGTCCTTCATTTGTATGGAAAACATTCGGAGCCGGCGCCTTCGCTATGCGTGTATAGGCGCGCAGCGCACGAACGCCGCCAACACCTAAGAGGAGTTCCTGGGTCAGTCGATCCTCAACTCCACCTCCATAAAGCCGATCCGTCACTCCCCTACGCGTTGAGTCGTTGGATTCCACATCAGAGTCGAGTAGAAGCAACGGGACACGACCAACATGGGCAACCCACACCTGTGCAAACAGTTTTTCACCATGTGGAATGGAAATTGAAATCAGGGTTGGTTCGCCCGTTTCTTCTCGCAGCAGGGTGACTGGACTGGCCTCTGGACTGGTTACCGGGTATTCCTCTAATTGCCAGCCATCCAAGCTAAGTGATTGGTGGAAATACCCTGATCGGTAAAACAAGCCGATTCCTGTTATTGGAACACCCAGATCACTGGCACTTTTAAGGTGGTCCCCCGCCAGGATCCCTAACCCACCTGAATACTGCGGAAGCGCGGCCGTAACTCCAAATTCGGGGGAAAAATACGCAATTCCCGTGATGCATGATGAAGCCGATTCCGCGCGTACTTGCTCACTAAACCAACTGCTTTCCTTGAGGTAATCCTGTAATTCCGAGTACCTGTCATTGACCCCCTGCACGAAAGCTGAGTCTGCCGCCAATTCAGCTAGGCGCTGCGAGCTTGTTGCAGCCAGGAGGGCGAGCGGATTAGGGTCACGNNCCGAATCTATCGGTTCCAATGCTCAAGAATGCAAGCGTATACATTGAACATCGGAAATCTGGGGCGCAGCACCACTACCCTTAAGCCATGGCTCGTACTTCACTTTCGCAATCAACGGCTTCAATCCCGTCAGCGGAACCGGTCCCCGCCAGCCGATTTACGGTATTTGACGTGTCCCCGGTTGTTGAATGTGGACGGCTCCCTGCCAAAGCTGTTGTTGGAGAGATTGTGCCAATTTCAGCGACCGCATTTCGTGAAGGCCACGATCGTTTAGGTGTTGAACTCCTGCTAACAGACCCACAGGGAAATCTTGTGGGCCCTTTTCACATGCCAACGCATGGTGAGAGTGACCGCTTTAGCGCGAATGTCACGGCAACCACCATGGGTTTATGGAGTTTTGAAATTTCCGCCTGGAGCGATCCAATTAACACATGGCGGCACCGAGCCGAGATCAAAATTCCAGCTGGGTTGGATACTGATCTGGAGTTGAGCGAAGGGGCACTTCTACTCGAGAAGGTGTTGGCGCAGATTGCCAATCATGAGCATGGAATCAATGAGTCTGACATCTCACAGGAATCAGCCACGTTGGCACTAGAGAACGCGATCTCGACTATCCGCAATGAATCCCTACCAGCGAGTGTCAGGTATGCAGCAGCAACTGATTCAGCTATTACACAGATTCTTGTTGCACATCCACTTCGCGAAAATGCAACATTGCACGGCCCTTGGCCACTACTCGTTGAGCGCAGACGTGCCCTTGTCGGCGCGTGGTACGAGTTTTTTCCCCGCAGCGAAGGAGCGACGCTGAAGCCTCTCAAGTCCGGCACTTTTGCCAGCGCCAAGAAGGCTCTTCCTCGAATTGCCGAAATGGGCTTCGATGTGGTCTACCTCCCGCCGATTCATCCAATCGGTGAAGTTAATCGAAAGGGACCCAACAACACCCTTACCCCAACCGCTGAGGACCCTGGCTCACCGTGGGCAATTGGCTCGGTCCTTGGCGGCCATGACAGTGTGCATCCGGAGTTGGGGACCCTCAAAGACTTTATCGGATTTGTTAAGGCTGCGAAAAAGTTAGATTTGGAAATCGCCTTGGATCTGGCGCTTCAGGCGGCTCCGGATCACCCATGGGTAATGAGTAACCCAGAGTGGTTTACTCATCGAGCCGACGGAAGCGTCGCCTATGCGGAAAATCCACCCAAAAAATATCAAGACATTTACCCGTTGAACTTTGATAACGATCCCGAGGGCCTCTACCGCGAGGTTGAGCGGATCGTTCTTTTTTGGATTCAGACCGGTGTATCTATTTTTCGGGTCGACAACCCGCATACAAAACCCGTATGGGTATGGGAACGGCTCATCAGGTCAATCAATTCCCAGTATCCGAACGTGGTCTTTTTGGCAGAGGCATTCACCCGCGAACCCATGATGCGGGCGCTGGCGCAAGTCGGGTTCCAGCAGTCATACACCTACTTCACTTGGAAGAACTCCAAGTGGGAACTAGAGGAATACCTCTCCGAGCTTTCCGGGCCGAAAGCTGCCTACATGAGACCAAACCTGTTCACCAATACTCC
>DKME01000151.1 GCA_002469525.1 Actinobacteria bacterium UBA7422 | reverse complement strand
GCGCTCAAATGGCATGCCAGAGGTTTTTTGGCTATTTCGTTTCTCGTATGTGTCTGAGTAAGTCATGGGTTTCTCCGCCGTTAGATGTTCAATCTTCAATGTTCGGTGTTCGAAGTTCGATGTTCGATATTCGAGGTTCGGATTAAGGGGGGGGTGAAGCGGCCCGCGACGAGGTTGAGCTTACTGTGCCTCGACGCGGCAACTAAGCAGAAGCATGGCCGGTGGTAGCGCGGAAAACATGCGGAGGCTCTCGCTCATAATAACAAAAGCGTAGCACCAAAGTGGAACTCTGAGTGCACCCACTAAAGTTCACGCATGGTCGCCAACTACTCAATTGCACTTATCCCGGGAGACGGAATCGGCACGGAAGTTGTGGCGGAGGCTATGAAGGTTCTCGAGGTATTGGCGCCAATTGCAGGATTCTCCTTTGTCACTAAGGAGTACGACTTAGGCGCTCGCCGGTATCAAGACACGGGTGAGCTTCTCCCGGAATACGTTATTGAAGAATTGCGGACAAGCGATGCAATCCTTTTGGGGGCAATTGGTGATCCCAGCGTTGCCCCCGGGGTCCTTGAGCGAGGGGTCCTATTGCCTTTGCGTTTCATCATGGATCACCACGTCAATCTGCGACCTGTAAAACTCTTTGACGGTGTTTCGGGCCCCTTGGCAGGAAAGGGTCCAGCAGATATTGACTTTATCGTGTGCCGAGAGGGAACAGAGGGACCATATGTCGGCGCGGGAGGTACCCTGCGCGAGAACACCCCGGCTGAAGTGGCTACAGAAGTGAGTTTGAACACGGCTTTTGGCGTCGAACGCATTGTTCGAGACGCTTTTGAGCGGGCATCAAGGCGTGAACGGAAAAAACTCACTCTGGTGCACAAAACAAATGTGTTGGTTTTTGCCGGAAGTCTCTGGCAGAGAACATTTGATCGCGTGGCGGCAGAGTATCCGAACATTACAACTGACTACCTGCACGTGGATGCTGCCTCAATGTTCTTCCTCACCAACCCCGAACGCTTCGATGTGATTGTCACTGACAATTTATTCGGTGACATTCTCACCGACATCGGTGCAGCGATTGGTGGTGGAATTGGGTTGGCAGCCAGTGGAAATATTGATCCAAGTCGCAAAAATCCAAGCATGTTCGAGCCGGTCCATGGATCAGCACCGGATATTGCCGGCCAAGGTAAAGCCGATCCAACGGCCACGATTATGTCGCTGGCCATGCTCCTGGACCATGTCGGAGAGAGTCAGGCAGCACTTTGGATCGAGCAGGCTGTTGAAGAGGATCTTGCGGCTCGGGGCAATGCAGTGAGATCAACTTCAGAGATCGGCTCCGCGTTAGCAGATGCCTGCGTACGTGCAGCGGAAGGCAATTAGCATGTCGCAGCTGTGGCAAATCGAAGACAAGACAAGCGGAGCGACACGTCAAACTGATGTCAGGCGTGAAGAAATTCTTGCTAACCCTGGTTTTGGAAAGTTCTTCACAGATTCCATGGTGACGGCTGATTGGGACGCCGAAAACGGTTGGCACGATGCACAACTCCTTCCCTATGGTCCGCTTGTTCTCGATCCGGCAACGAACTTCATGCATTACGGTCAAGCCATATTTGAAGGACTGAAGGCGTACCTGCACGAAAATGGCACCATCAAGACTTTCAGGCCTTTTGAAAATGCTCGACGTTTCGAACGATCCGCCAGGCGTCTAGCCATGGCAGAGGTTCCCGAAGAATTATTCGTAGCTAGTATCGAGAAACTAGTTGAAAGAGATCAGTACTGGGTTCCAAGCGGCCGGGAACGCTCACTGTACTTGCGACCATTTTTGATTTCAACGGAAATTGGTCTGGGAGTGCGACCTGCGAACGCATATAAATATATTTTGATTGCCTCGCCGGCGGGTGCTTACTTCTCTGGGGGAGTAAACCCAGTGTCGGTATGGATATCTGACGACTATGTTCGGGCTGCTCCGGGTGGCACGGGCGAAGCCAAATGTGCTGGCAACTATGCCGCTTCACTGCTTGCACAGGCAGAAGCGACCGCGCACGGTTGTGACCAAGTCGTGTGGCTCGACGCTGTAGACCGACAAAGAATTGAAGAGATGGGTGGAATGAATCTCTACTTCGTCTATGGAGCCGGAGACTCAGCTCGAATAATGACGCCAAGATTGAGCGGATCACTCCTTCCAGGAATTACCCGTGATTCACTTCTCACCGTGGCGGCTGACTTAGGGATTGGCGTTACCGAAGGAGAAATCACGGTCGATGAACTTAAATCCGGGTGCGAGAGCGGTGAGATCAGCGAAGTATTCGCATGCGGAACTGCAGCGGTTATCACGCCTGTGGGAACTGTTAAGAGCAGGCTTGCTGGCTCATTCGAGGTTTCGGGAGGAAAAACCGGATCCGTGACATTAGCCCTGCGTGACGCCCTACTTGACATTCAGTCTGGTTCGGTTCCTGATCGACACAATTGGATGCACGCCCTTGTTGGCTAATCTAGTCATTCGGAAAAGGAAAAATCATGACTAAAGGCGACGACTTCCATGTCTATGACACCACATTGAGAGACGGTGCACAGCGAGAAGGAATCTCATATTCGGTGAATGACAAACTCGCCGTCGCCAAACTGCTTGACGACTACGGCGTTGACTTCATTGAAGGCGGGTGGCCTGGTGCGATGCCGAAGGACACCGCGTTTTTTGAAAAAGCACGCTCGATCCCTTTTCGAAACGCTCAACTTGTGGCATTCGGTGCAACGCGCAAAGCGGGAACTTCGGTCGAGGAGGACCCACAGGTCACAGCACTCCTTGCCAGTGAAGCTCCGGTCATTACCCTGGTGGCTAAATCGGATATTCGGCATGTCGAGCAAGCTCTCAAAACGACTGGTGTCGAAAACCTAGCCATGGTTTCAGACACAGTTGGCTACCTTGTCGGCCAAGGGCGACGAGTCTTCGTGGACCTTGAGCATTTCTTCGACGGTTATAAAGTCGATCCCGTTTACGCAATTTCGGTGGCAAACGCAGCCCATGAGGCCGGGGCTTCTGTTGTGGTTCTGTGCGATACCAACGGCGGCATGCTGCCCCATGGAATTAATAAAATTGTCAGTGAGGTTGGAGACCTGACAGGGGCCCGAATCGGTATTCATTGCCAAGATGACACTGCGTGCGCAGTTGCAAACACCCTGGCGGCGGTTGAGGCAGGTGCGACCCACGTTCAGTGCACGGCCAACGGCTACGGTGAACGAACAGGAAATGCAGATCT
>DKME01000060.1:15568-19508 GCA_002469525.1 Actinobacteria bacterium UBA7422 | reverse complement strand
CTTCGAGCGTTGCGCCCAGGCGGCACGATTGTTGTTTCCGGAGCAACAAGTGGCGCCATGCCACCGGCTGATCTCAACCGCGTGTTCTTCCTTCAATTGTCCATTAACGGATCAACCATGGGATCTCGAGCGGACTTTGTTGAGCTCCTTGAACTACTAGACCGCACTGGCACAAAACCCGTAATCGACCGGGTCATGCCCCTACATGAAGCTAAGGTCGCATTCGAAGCAATGCTAAGCGGTGACGTGCGCGGAAAATTAGTCCTGAATCCCTAACCTAGGCAGTGCACAATTACACATCTAAGTCGTCAGCAACGGCACGCAACACCATGGCCGTTTTTTGTGCGACAGCATCGGTCGGGTACTTGCCGCGACGAAGTTGGTTGCCAACATTGTCCAGTAACTTGATCAGGTCTTCCATGATCACTGCTAGGTCGTCCGCTTTCTTGCGGTTGCCCTTAACAACGGAGGCAGGCTCACTGAGGATCGACACCGTGAGTGCTTGCTTACCGCGACGACCGTCAACGATTCCGAAATCAAGTTTGGTTCCAGGCTTGAGAGCGGTTACTCCGGCTGGCAGAGTCGACACGTGCACAAAGACATCTTCGCCTTCATCGCTTGAAATAAAGCCGAAGCCCTTTTCAGCGTCGTACCATTTAACTGTTCCTGTAGGCACGGCTCGCCTCACTCTCTCCAACTCATACCGCCCCCCAACGGAGCGTCCTCAAGGTTAGCGCAAGCGTGGATTTGAGCAGGCCCTAGGCTAGGCCAATGCCCGAAACCTCCGAAAGTGCACAAGTTGTACGAGCACAGCGGGTAATTCGAGCCGGGGCGATCCTCACAATTCTCGGGCTGGTCGCCACACTAATCGCGATCTTGCCACTCGTCACCGACCTTGAACTCTCCAGTGCGTGGTGGTTTTTATCGATGATCACCGGGGTTGGCCTCGCCACAGTAATTGCCGGTCTCACCATGTCAGCCCGCTCGCGGTCATCTCGTTCGACGGTGACGCGTTCCACCGGAAATAACAGCGGGTTACCCGCATGAGCATGAGTCGTCCACGCAGCCTTGCTGACTCCCTTCGCGGTCGCACTGAGGTTGAACTCACCGAACTCTTCCTGGGGCGTCCTGATCTTGCGCACCCGGCGCCTGCAGACATTTCGAGTTTGGCTCGCCGGGCAACCGCGACGCCGTCCGTGAGTCGGACCCTTGACATTTTGTCGGCTCCGCAATTGCACGTGTTATTTACTCTCCGCGAGAACGCCATGAGTAGCAGCGTTCTCTCTGAGTCCGTTGATCCAATTGTTGCTCCGAACCTCGATACTGAGGTCACAGTTTTGCTCCAGCTTGGACTTATTTGGGGGCTGGCCGACTCACTCAGTGCTGTCACCTCAGTGCGCGACACATTGAATGAGGGTTACCCCGACGCACTCGCGGTGCCGTCGATTCCTGAATCAAAGACCACAAAGCCCAAGCAGGACTTGCAACGTCAAGCTGGCTTAGCAGCGCATACGTTTATGTCGCTGGCGCACGATGCACTTTATATTTTTCGAACTGCGCCACTCACCGCCCTGCGTTCTGGTGGGATCGCAACAAAAGACGTTGATCAACTGGCAAAGTTTCTTGCGGTCCCACTCAATGAAGCCTGTCTGCTCATTGAAGTTTTGTACCATGCAGGACTAATCGCTCTGACTGCCTCACTGCAATGGGAAGTCACAACGAAATATGAAACTTGGCGCAATAAGTCCAAGGAAGCCCAGTGGGTTGTGCTTGCACAAGCTTGGCTCGACCTTCCCCTCATGGGCAGCGAGGGAAATAAGCCACTTTCTGGAGCTGGCGAGTCCCCAACCGTGGGCGTTATGCGTTGGCAGACTCTGCGCACCCTGCAATGGTGGAATGCAAACACCAGCGCAACACCAACCAAAAATTGGAAACTATTTGTTAAAGCACTCGATCACTTCTACCCGCGCCGTCGTGGCAACCGGCGCGAGGAAGTTGCAAAAGTCACCTTGCGGGAGGCTGAGTGGGTTGGCGTCTCTCACGGCGAGATCCTTTCCGAAGCAGGTACCGGCATCACTGCAGACAACGCTCCTGCCGCGAGCTCAGGCCTAAAACTGCCGACCGAAGTCACAGACTTTCTGATCCAGGGCGATTTAACCGTGATTGCTGCCGGTCCGCTGCCACTCGACGTTGGAGAGAAACTTCACGCAATCGCCGACATCGAAAGCCGCGGCGCCGCGAGCGTGTATCGATTCAGCGCCGAAACAATCGATCGCGGAATGCAGGTCGGCTGGAAAAAACCAGACTTCGCCGAGTTTTTCGAGCAATGGTTGAAGGGCTCAATCCCGCAGCCGCTCACTTACTTAATTGATAACGCCAGTGAAGTCGAACTAGACGAATCGGTGAGTAAACCCAAAGCCGCCACACCTGCCCGCCTCGGTCGCCACTCCCGTCGAATCACCGAACGCGAAGCCCAGCGGATTGCAAGTGCACTCCTGAAGGGCGAGGTCACCGAAGCGAACTTGGCCGAGCCAGAAGAAGTGTTCACCCTAAACACTTCGGCGCTGATTGCACTCCTTAAGAGTGCCCAAGAGCACCACTCCGGCGTATGGATCGGTTACGCCGAAGCAGATGGCAGTACCAGCACCCAAATTGTCGAACCTATTCGAATGGGCGACGGCACCATGACCGCATTTGATCACGGCAGCGCCAATGTTCGCACTTTCGCAATCTCACGAATCAGCGGAATCGCACCCGCCCAGCTGAACGAGATCAACAACTAAACGTCAACACGTTCAGTCGCCGTTGACATCTCGGCAAGATTCGCAGCTATTGGTTCGATTCCGATTCCAGGCCCGGTGGGAACCGCCAGTTGGCCGTTATCAAGAACGAAAGGCTCGGTGACATCTTCCTTGTAGTACCGGCTTGACGCGCTGGTATCTCCGGGCAATGTGAATCCGGGCAACGCGGCCAGCGCAATATTTGCCGCTCGACCAACTCCCGTTTCCAACATTCCTCCGCACCACACGGGGATTTCCTTCTCAACACACAGGTCATGAATATCGCGTGCGGTAAGGAACCCACCGACCCGGCCGGGTTTAATATTCACAATCGTTGTTGCGCCGAATTCGATGGCGCCTTCAGCCGAGTCAACGGAAAGAATTGATTCATCCAAACAAATTGGCGTTGACACCACTGAAGAAATCAGCTTGTGACCCAAAATGTCGTCTTCCGGTAACGGCTGTTCGATTAGTAGCAAATCGAATTCGTCAAATCTTGCTAGGTGCTCAGCATCACTGCGACGATACGCCTGATTCGCATCCACCTGCAATGGGACTCCCGGCCATTCATTGCGAACCGCGCGCAATGCATCTAAGTCCCAGCCGGGCTCCACCTTGAGCTTGATTCGACGGTAACCCTGTTCTACATACTGGCCGACCTCTTGGATTAAGTCCTCAATCGAGCTAGGAATCCCAACGCTCACACCGCAATCAACCCGGTCACGCACGGCTCCCAAAAACTCACCGAGCGAAAGATTTCGTTCCTTTAACCACAGATCTAGTAAAGCTGTTTCAACTGCACTCTTGGCCATCGGGTTTCCCTGCATGACGGCAAGAGCTGCGCGCACTGAATCCGGAGCCGGCGTTGAGTCAGCCGCACTTTCACCAACAAGCGGCGCCAATGTTGGGATCAAAAAATCGCGCATGACATTTACCGCACCGCGCGTGTATTCCGCGCTGTAACCAGGCCATGCCATGGTCACGCATTCACCCCATCCACTTACCCCGTTGTCGCTGACAGCTTCAACCAGCACGACGTCACGGACACTCTGTGAACCAAAACTAGTTCGAAACGGTCGAACCAGCGGAATCTCAAGACTATGAATTACAAATGAAATACTCATGTGCACACCCTTTCACTAATCACGAACCACGAACCA
>DKME01000060.1:349-15538 GCA_002469525.1 Actinobacteria bacterium UBA7422 | reverse complement strand
ATTCGTTTTCAGTTATGTCGAGCACATAGTCACCATGTGGCGTGACTCCGATAATTTCCCGCCCTGCCGCAAACTCTCGCAGCAGGTTTTCTCGCATGACAAAGCGCCATTCGCGTGCAGCATCCGGATCACTTGCTCGCAAGGACACAATGTCTTCTGGTGCTTCCACCACGATCTGCGTGTCGGTCAGCTCAGTGACTGGGCCCAACTCGCCGCGAGCTGCCGCACGCGCTCGATCTCCTGTTAAATCCCACCATGCAAAAACTCGATCAGACTCTTCCCCTGCATTTATGGCATCTGTCATTGAGCCATAAAAATTCACTTCGTAGTCACGAACACTCACACCAAGGTTCACCAAGTTCAAGCGTGCATTTCGCGCAACGAGCGGGTCAAACGTCCACACAATCGTGTCGATCCCGCGGCTCAACGCCCACCAACGTTGGTGCGCCTTTATCAAGGTACCTATCCGCTTATTTCGATACGGCTCCAACACGCCGGCCATATGCGAATGCAAATGCAAATGATCTGGAACTCCTACCAAGCTTTCATGCACGCCGACAACTGCCAGTGCGGCGGCGACCGGTTCACCCTTGATATAAGCGGCTGAGCAATACCCACCAGAATGTGTGATCGCGCGCAGAAGATTCGGTGGTACCTGCGTCCCACCATTGAGTGGTGGCCAAACCAGATCAAATATTTCCTGGGCATCACTAATTTCTGTTGCAACTTCAAGGGATCGAATTTCGATCCCCGAATCGGCACATGCGTTCTTCCACATCTGCGCTGCCTCACTCACAATTCCAGCAACTTCCTTGTCACTGAGGCCGTTAAAGTGCATCGCACTACCGTAGCGTCTATGGCAATTGAACCAATGCTCCCCGCGATGCTCGACACACTCAAAGAACTCGTGGAGTGCGAGTCCCCCACCAGCGACTTGGCATCCGCGCATGCGGTCACCCGAATAGCACAGCGACTTGGAAACGACTGGCTACCCACCCCCGCAAGAATTGAAGAACACGACGGACGCCCGGTGTGGCGCTGGGGACCAGATGCGCCAAGTGTCCTGCTACTTGGTCACCTTGACACCGTGTGGCCGGTCGGGACCCTTGTCAATATTCCCTTCGGTATCAACGGTGATCGCCTGACAGGCCCAGGCGTTTTTGACATGAAGGCCGGAGTTGTTCAAGGCTGGGCGGCAATTAAAGAATCCGGACTTACTGAGATAAGTGGTATCGGAATGCTGCTCACCACCGACGAGGAAACCGGATCACAGGCATCTCGCAGGTTGATAGCGCAGGCAATCACGAACGCGAAAGCCGTCATCGTTCTCGAGCCTTCACTTGGGGGCGCACTCAAAACGCGTCGCAAGGGCACCTCCAACTACCTCCTGCGATTTCACGGGGTGGCATCCCACGCAGGCCTGGATCCAGATCGCGGAGTTAATTCACTTGTTGCCGCAGCCGAATTCATCCTTGCAACTAAACAATGGGGCAGCCAGGAACACGAAACTTCGGTGACTCCGACCGTGAGCAAATCCGGCACCACCACCAACACTGTTCCAGATCTCGCAGAAGTCCACGTCGATGTTCGCGCATGGAACCGTGGCGAACAGGAACGCGTCGACGCGACAATCCGTGCATTCACTTCAATCTTGCCCGTGACTATTGAAATCGTTGGTGGCATTGACCGACCCGCCATGGAAGCCGTCATGAGTGTCGATCTATTCACTTTGGCCAAGCAGCTCAACGGTGAACTTAGCTACCCAGACCTCACTGAATGTGCGGTCGGCGGCGCAAGCGACGGGAACCTCACCGCCGCTGCCGGCATTCCCACGATCGACGGCATGGGCGCGGTCGGGGACGGTGCTCACGCAGATTTCGAGTGGGCGTCAATCAGTGCGATGCCCCACAGGGCCGAACTACTCGCCGCAATGCTTACGAAGTTACTCGAAGATTAAGCAATTACACGCACGTTCAACGCCAGCCACGGCCCCTGAACCCACTCCGCGGTAAGGTTGCCTGTTCGCCAGAAATAAGAGCCCGAAGGATCTAACCCCCAAGCACGAACGACATGAGAGCAGGACATGACCGACGGCCCCCTAATTGTTCAAAGTGACAAGACCATGCTCCTCGAGGTCGATCACGCGGATTCTGCGGCCTGCCGCAAGGCAATTGCACCATTTGCCGAACTTGAACGAGCCCCCGAGCACATTCACACCTACCGACTGACCCCCCTTGGTTTATGGAATGCACGAGCCGCCGGGCACGATGCCGAGAGTGTGATCGACACACTCATTCGATACTCCCGCTACCCCGTATCGAATTCACTACTTATTGACATTGCCGAAACTATGTCGCGCTATGGCCGTTTACAGATTAATAGTGATCCCGCTAACGGACTGATCCTGCAAGCACTTGACGTTGCCGTCCTTGAAGAGGTACTCAAGAGCAAGAAAGTCGCGCCACTTCTCGGAGTTCGGATCGACGACACCACGGTTGTCGTGCACCCCAGCGAACGCGGACACCTCAAGCAAGCGCTCGTCAAACTTGGTTGGCCCGCTGAGGACGTCGCCGGTTATGTTGATGGCGAACGTCACTCGATCTCCCTCAAAACTGACTGGCAAGCAAGGGAATATCAAATCCACGCCGCTGACGGTTTCTGGCACGGCGGCTCAGGTGTTGTCGTTCTTCCATGCGGTGCAGGTAAAACACTCGTT
The DNA here is from genome assembly GCA_002469525.1 of Actinobacteria bacterium UBA7422. Taxonomy (GTDB): domain Bacteria; phylum Actinomycetota; class Actinomycetes; order S36-B12; family S36-B12; genus UBA4592. Next base: position 12,822 of record DKME01000060.1, on the reverse strand, counting down.
GGCGCTCTGGCCATGTACCGCGCGCAAGCGACCACGCTGATCCTGGTGACAAACACAGTGAGTGCCCGTCAATGGAGGGATGAACTACTCAAGCGCACCAACCTCACGGCAGACGAAATCGGCGAGTACTCGGGCGCGAAAAAGGAAATTCGCCCAGTAACAATTGCCACCTATCAAGTCATGACCACCAAACGCCAAGGCATTTATCCGCACTTAGAAGTCTTTGATTCCCGCGACTGGGGCTTAATAATTTACGATGAGGTTCATCTACTTCCCGCTCCAATCTTCCGCTTCACCGCCGACATCCAATCCCGCCGGCGCCTAGGTTTAACAGCCACCCTCGTCCGCGAGGACGGTCGCGAGTCCGACGTCTTTTCATTGATCGGGCCCAAGCGCTACGACGCTCCTTGGAAGGAAATCGAAAACCAGGGTTATATTGCACCAGCGGACTGTGTCGAGGTTCGAGTCACAATGCCCGAACCTGATCGCATGGCGTACGCCGTCGCCGAACAAGAAGACAAGTACCGCATGGCTGCAAGTGCTGCGGAAAAGATTGAGATTGTTGAGGCACTCGTCCACCAGCATGAAGGTGAGCAGATCCTGGTGATCGGTCAATTCCTTGACCAACTTGCCGAGCTTGGTGAACACTTAGATGCGCCCGTAATCACCGGTGCAACGAGCGTGAAGGAACGTGAGCGTCTCTACAACCAGTTTCGCACTGGCGAGGTCAAACTCCTCGTTGTAAGCAAGGTCGCGAACTTTTCAATCGACCTCCCGGAAGCAACGGTCGCGATCCAAGTCAGCGGTTCCTTCGGTTCCCGACAAGAAGAAGCCCAACGTCTTGGCCGGATCCTTCGACCAAAGTTCGACGGCCGCACCGCGCACTTCTACTCGGTTGTAACCCGCGACACCCTCGACGCTGACTTCGCGCAACACAGGCAGCGCTTTCTTGCCGAGCAGGGTTACTCCTACCGGATCATCGACTCCGCTGATTTGGCATCAGGAAGTTAGGCGCACCGAACAGTGACGAAGCCATGACCAACCCGACAAGCACCGATGTCGTGTTGACCCCGAAAGTAATTGGCCTCTCGATCGCAATTGGTGTTGTCGGTAGTTTCTTCGGTTTCACGTTCCTTGAAATCGCAACAAGTGGGCAACGAATCCTGTTTACCGAGTTGCCCGAGCACTTCGGATTCGACCAAGCGCCCTGGTGGTGGATCACTGCCGTCCTACTTCTCGGGGCAACCGTCGTGTTCCTCGCCCACAAATTGCCAGGCAAAGCAGGTGAAGGCCCTCTTAACGGTTTCCACTTCGACGAGCCACCCTCCAAAGCACCCGGAATTCTCCTCGCCGCGTTCGGCACGCTGCTCTTTGGTTTCGTCCTTGGGCCTGAAGCACCAATCATTATTTTGGGAACCACCGTCGGCGCGCTCATGGTGCGCAAACAGCAACCAAGTGTTGTCACACTTGCCATGTTTCTCGGTGGACTGGCAGCTATCGGCACCGTGTTTGGAAATCCGTTCATTACGATTTTCATGGTTCTCGAGTTCGTCGCTGTCGGCGCAGCCCCCGCAGCAATCCTCCTCCCCGGACTGATCGCCCTTGGCGCGGGCTTTCTAGTTCAAACTGGACTCGCAAACGTCCCAGGCCTTGGTGTTCACAGCCTCTCGGTCCCTGGGATGCCCGAATACACGTCAATCACAGTGTGGGATCTCGTCCTTGGCGTTGCTGTCGCGGTCATTACCGCAATTCTCGTTGGCGCATTCAGACTTCTCGCCCTTACAATCGCAACCCATGCCAGCAGGCGTCCCACAGTTTTGATCTTCGGCTCCGCAATCGTCACGGCGGCCCTCGCAATCTTCCTTACCGAAGTTTTCGGCCTCAACCCCAACCTGTTGCTCTTCTCTGGCCAGACCGGCATGCCCGATCTGATCACACAAACGTCCCTCGGGACGGTCATTGCGATCTTCGTCGCTAAAGCATTCGCCTACTCATTTGCCCTCGGTGGCGGATTCCGCGGTGGTCCAATTTTCCCCGCAACTTTCCTTGGCGTCGCAGTCGGTGTGTTGGCAATTTTGTTCTTCCCCGAAACTAATCTCAGCCCAATGACCGCAGCCGGTATCGCAGCCGCAGCCGCCGTCATGCTCCGCCTGCCATTTACCTCCGCGATCCTGGCGCTACTTCTAGTCAGCGCGGGTGGAGCCTACGTCGCACCCTTCGCAATAATCGGTGCCATTGCCGGCTACCTCGTGCGCGTGCAAATGGATCAGCGAATTACTCAACCGAATAGCAACGCTCCTACTGACGGTCTCACTCCCAGGTAACTCGCCCTCTCGCATTTACTCAAAACTTGGGTTCATCTGGTGGGTCGGTCGTACTGGTGTTCACAGCGTTGGTGTTCACAGTGTCGGTTGCTACCAGCGGTGGCGGGTGGTGTCGGTAGATGAGCCCGTCGGGGCTGATCCAGGTGCAGGTCCCGTCGGGTTTGCTGTCGGTGATTTCCCACCGGCCGTGGGTTTTGAGTTGATGGTGGCGCACGCATAAGGCGCCGAGGTTGCCCACATCGCTGCCCCCGCCTTCATCCCAGGGTTGCACATGATCGATCTGACACTTTGTCGCGTTGCGATGACACCCGGGGAAGCGACACACACCGTCGCGCGTGGTGATCAGCCGGCGCAGCACCCCGGTGATTTGGTAGCGCCTACGTCCCACGTCAAGAACGTGTCCGGTATCACTGATGGCTACGGGTCGGGCAAATACTCGCACCGCCGGGTCGCTGAGTAGCTGAGCAAAATCACACCCCAGGGAGTTGGTGCTAGCACTGGCTTGGGCTTGAAGTTCGGTGATGGGCACGGTCAGATCCAGGGTCATATTGACAACGATCGGCATCAGATCAGTTGCACCACTGGGCGGATTCGTGCCCGGCGTGCCCGGGAGTATTGGCGTGCCGAAGATTAGGGCTGCCAGGGCGTGGCCGCGGCGTTCCCCGATCTTTTCATCACAGCTCCCAGCCTCACAAGGGCTGGTGATTGCGGGGTTGGTAACGGCGGCGTTGATCGCTGCCATGATCGCGTTCGCGGTGATGGAATCGAGCCGGGCGATCAGCGTGGAGATCCCGTCAGTATCAGGTGTGACATACACATCTCGGTGTCGGCGGGCTGCTTCCCTGCGGCGGGCCTGGCCGGCAGCATCAATGACACTAATTTCCCGGTTCGCTTTGGATTTAGTTGCCGAATACCCCTGTCGGCGTGCGGTGGGCAGGACTTTACCTTGAAACACACCACAATCTGTGTTGAATGCTGACTGGGCTGCAATCAGCGCCAAAGCCACGTCCTGCGCGTTCTCGCCAGTGCTCTCCCCTTCAATTCCTTCCAGTCCTTCAGCGCGTTCACCAGCAATGATCGCGTTCTCAAGGGCCTCCCAACTGGATAGGCGCTCCACCGACTCACTCACCACTCGGACGTGCCCTGGAGTGATCTCACCCAACGCCAAAGCTTTCTGCGTGGGGGCTAAAGGACCTGCCAGAAGGCGTGCTTGATCAATACGAGCCTGGGTTGTCACCGGACCCCAACGCAGGGCTGCAGCGATTTCATCCCGGGGAAGTTCACGAATACGAATCTCACGCTCACTATCGGTTAAACGATCCAACAGAATGAACTCCTCCACCGTAGGGGTCAACCCCGCCGCGGCAACCAAAGCAAGATTCGCCCGGCTGGCCCACCAAGAAGCCACCCGTTCATGGATTTGCAGATACCGCACCGCATCACGCGGGCTCAACGCCGCCGGGTCCACCATTTCCAACACCGACGCAACAAACAACCCCGGAGCAAGATCACACACATGATCCAACAACACCGACGGTGAATCCGTGAACGGATCAAAACCCAGACCGGCAACATTGCCCGCTGCGTTACCGGATGCGTTGCCGGATGCGTTGCCGGATGCATTGCCCGATGCATTGCCGGATGCTCCATCGAATTCCATAAAACAAACCTATGACAGGGGTCTGACATTCAAGGACATCGAAAAAAATCTTGAAATTAGGCGATGCCGCGAGGCTATGAACAAAAGGACTTCACTACACCGCATTTGCGCGGCATTGACTCGCGAGCACTGTACCTATGGTTTCGATGAGTATGGATCGGCTACCAAAATCTAGAAGCAAAGCGTGAGCGATCCTTGAAGGTCGAGGCAAAGAGACTAAAGGTTGAGATCGATTCTGCTCAACGTGCTGAATCGGTCAGTGCGGTTGTCGACAATGAAGACTTTGCGGATACATGGCAAGGTGGGGCCGCGGCATGAGGCTTTGCCAGCATTAGTGACTGCTCACCTTGCCGGTGAACCCTGTGGGGAACTGGTTTTTGAGATCAACCTGTCCTGTCGCATGGCGAAACCGATTAATGAAGGTGGCTAGCTTTGTGCGACGCTCAAACGGGCATCAATATCGACCGACATGTCGTCAACGGTTCCGATTCCCGGAATAGGAATATTGACTCGCCCGAAAGCTACCGAACCAACGAGTTCGATTTCAGGTTGAGCCGAATTCACCACCGAAGTAATCACGAGCGAGATCTGAAGGTCTAACTGGCCAGCCTGGGCGCTACCACTGACGTCATACGCGTTGCCGCTATGCGGCCCTGATCCTTGAAAAACTAGATCGTGTGCGTTGTATCCACCAATGAAGGTACGTGCGGCTGCTTCAGTCAAGAAATTTCCGGTTTTAAGTTTGTCCAGTGCGAGCACCAATTCCATGGTGGCAATTGAGTCAACGATATGCAGTGAACCCGAGCGAACCGGTGCTTTGACCTCGACGTTCATCAGGCCAGAGCTGCCGCTCTTTAGCCGGACTTCTGCTCCATCAATTGCCAGGAAAGTAAATGATCCTTGTAGTTGCATGCTCACAATCTACAGTTCTGCGCAAGCCTAACGGAAGTGTCTCATGTCGACACCGTCGATCTGCACGCTAAACCCGCACGGACTAATCCTCATTATTTGGTGCCGGCCGCCCATCCGGGTAGTAGGCCGCTGCAGCCGATCCTTCAGGTCGAAACACTCCCAATAACCATAAGTCGTCAGGATTTGGATTCTCAATTGCGTGTAACAGGCGAGGAGCCACATGGAAAGCGCTACCAACCCCCAATTCTTGTTTAATACCCAATGTGTGAACCGCTCCTGAACCTCGGACAATTACACAAATCTCGTCATAGATGTGATAGTGCTCGGGTGCACCAGAAGTAGGGATGAAGCCAACGAACATGGTTGCGCCTCGGCTTCCCCTTTCCGCATTAAAGAGAACTTCGAATTGTCGATCCGATGTCGCGCTCTCGGCTACCTGAGCACCCAGCTTGGTGACATTGACAACAGGCTGTGTGGGCTTTGCCAACGCTTGCGCCCATGGCCCAGGTGGCGCAGGTACGAGAAACGACAAGGCGGATACATTGTCCGCCGACATGAACCGCCACTGTGACCCACCTAAAACTTGAACTGCTGAACCGGTAGCAAGTGAGTAATTGCTAAGTTCCCCACCCTGGGAAATCTCAATCGAGCAATCTCCGTCAAGGATGTACAGGAGTTCATCATTATCAGAAGAGTTCATGTATGGAGTTGAACCAATTTCTAACTTTAGGTGGCGAAGTATCAGTGGCTCTGCGTAGTCATTGGGATGAATCATTTCTCTGATTTGCAGACCACTTTCAGTAGTGGTCAATTGACAGTCGACTGGATTAACAACTTGACCCGCACTCATGACCACCAACATATACTGCCCGGATGAGCAAACATCACGCAAAAGCAATTTGGACCGGATCAGTTCCTGCGGGAACCGGCACGATGCAACTCGGTAAAGAAGGACCAACCATTCTCTTTAACCTCAAAGCGAGAGTTGAAGAGGAAATGGGAACCAACCCTGAGCAAATGATCGGCGCGGCACTCGCGGGCTGTTTTTCGATGTCGCTGGCAAATCTTGTCGAAGAAAGCGGACACTCCCTCGAAGGAGTTGAGATCAACACTAACGCGGTAGTTACTCTCGCACAGACACCAGAGGGCTTCCGCATCCCGCAAATCAATCTCAACTGTGTGGGAACCGTGCCAGGCATGGATGCCGAAACTTTCTCCACGCTAGCGGTGACGGCTAAGGAAACCTGTCCCGTTTCCTTGCTTTATGCCGCAGCTAACATTACTTTGGAAAGCTCCGTCAACGACTAATACTTTGCAGAACAAACATCTCTTGTCCTAAGTAGCCAAGAGATGTTTGTTCTTGGATAACGAAGCTAGCGCCTTTTCAATATCTTCACTGCTGTTGTAGAAATGCGGGCTCACCCGTACGTTGCCGTCTCGGGATGAAACAACAACGTTATCCGTTGCCATTGCATTGACCAGCGCGTACTCATCTGTTGTCGCGATCGCCAGCATGGGACCATGCTCACCATCTCCCTCTGGAGTGGCGCAGGTTCCGCCCATTTCGTTGATGCCGGCGCGCAGCTGATCATGTAACCGTGATGAGACACCCCAGGCGTTTTCAACACCTACATCCAACAAGAACTCAAGCCCTGCAGCAGCAGCGTAGAGACTCGGCACCGAGGGTGTACCTGCCTCAAACCGACGGGCATCTTTTGCCGGATCAAATGCATTAATGTCCATCGCGAAAATATCGCGTGCCGCAAACCAGCCCGTGGAAGTGGGAATGAATTCAGATGTTCGCGCATTGTTTACTAGTGCGAATCCAACACCGGGACTGCTCAACATGTACTTGAGCACTCCGCCCACCAAGAAGTCGGCCCCAAGGTCCTCGAAATCAATTGGGACAGCCCCTGTTGACTGATAAGCATCAACCAGTACGGGTACACCCTTGGCGTGCGCCGCTTCGACGATCGCCTTGATGTCGTTCATGGCTCCATTGCGGTAGCAGACGTGGGTCACCGAGACGATCGCGGTGTCCTCATCTATCGCCGCCGCGATCCGTTCGGCTGACAATCTGTTATCAGGGTCGGCCGGTACGTGGACTACTTCGGCCCCATTGCATTCTTGAGCATGCCAAATCTGGCCAATCGTGGGAAATTCAAGTGACGTCGTGATTACCTTGCTTGGTCCATTGCGAAAGTCAAAGCAACTCGCTACGCCATTGACCGCAGCCGATGCACTAGTTGTGACCGCGACTTGGTCTGACTGGGTAGAAAAGACTCGAGCGATTTTTCCCCTGACATCTTCTTGGATCCCGACCCAGGTTTCCCACAGGGAGCCGAACTCTTCCAACTGATCCAGATAGAGCTCATAGGCCGCTCTCACTTCGTCTGCGAGTGCTCCCTGCGAACATGAATTGAGATAGGCCCTATTCTCAAATACTTTGAATTTTTCGCGCTTAATGGCGTCAATTGGCTTAGCGTCCAAGGTATGCCCTCCTGAGTTCTTCATCTTCGGATAGTTCTTTTGCGGGACCTTCTAAAACTATTCGCCCAGTTTGCAGTACATATCCGCGGTCGGCAACTGTCAGGGCCATGTTGGCGTTCTGCTCCACGACCAGCATCGAAACCCCACCCGCGTGCAGTTCCGAAATCATCTCAAATGACTGCTCCACCAACTTGGGGGCCAAACCCATCGAGGGCTCATCCATAAGGAGCAATTCTGGGTTGGACATAAGTGCTCTGGCTACCGCGACCATTTGCTGTTCACCACCTGAGAGGGTTCCCGCCATCTGGTTGCGTCGCTCTGCGACCCGTGGGAAGAGGTCAAAAACTCTGCTGTAGTTCTCCTTGCTTGTTTGCTTATTGGTGTAAGCCCCTAGTTGCAAATTCTCCATGACTGAAAGCGGACCGAACAGGCGTCGGTTTTCCGGGACAACGGCAAGTCCGAGCTTGATTCGATGAGCAACTTTCATATTCGTCACGTCAATCCCGTTAAAAAATACCTCACCGGACTTAGGAATAACCAAACCGAGCGCGGTCTTAAGTGTTGTTGATTTTCCACACGCATTCCCACCAAGCAGCGCAACGAACTCGCCTTTATTCACGTGCAAATTGACTTTCTGCAAAATGTGAATCGGTCCGTAGAAGGTGTCAACATTTCGCAGTTCCAAGAGCGGCTGGTTCATTTTGTTGCCGCCGATCCGCGTCCCAAATAAGCCTCAATTACATTGGGATCGGTTGCCACATGGTCGAAACTCCCCTGTGCGATTTCCACTCCGTGGTCAAGTGCGATAACACGGTCACTGATCCCCTCCACAACATGCATGTCATGTTCGATCACGACGATTGTGTAGTCGCGTTCACTCCCAAGCCGACTGATCACTTGGGCGATTTCTTGGGTTTCCGCCGGGTTCATGCCCGCTGCCGGTTCGTCAAGTAGCAGCGTATGCGCACCCGTGGCCATAGCGCGGGCAATTTCCAATCGACGCCGATTTGCATACGACAAAGAGTAGGCCGGCTGCTGCAGCCGATAACCCGTGAGTCGTGTTCCAAAGAAACTTAATACTTCCAATGCCAACTCTCTTTTTTCTTTGTCTTCACGGCGGGCTCGTGGGGTTTGCAAGACTGAATCAAAAAGAGATGACCTTGTTCGCCCGTACATTGCAGCCATCAAATTTTCTTCAACTGTGAGGTTCAAGAAAAGTCGAATATTTTGAAATGTTCGAGCAACTCCGTTACCGGCAACTTGGTCGGGGCGCAGCCCCACAATTGACTTTCCAGCAACCTTTACATCGCCCTGATCAGGGATGTACACACCTGTGATGATGTTGAACAGCGTTGTCTTTCCAGCACCGTTAGGTCCAATAATGCTCAAAATTTCACCCTTGGGAACTTCAATATTGAGATCGTTCAGGCTCGTCAATCCACCGAAAGTCTTGGTAACTCCTGTTAGTTCAAGGGCAGCGTTCACAGTACCTCCACTCGTGGTTTACCAAACAGCCCCTGCGGCCTCGCGGCCATGAGAACCACCAGTAAAGCGCCGATAAGTAACTGTCGGGTGATGCTGGGCTCCATCAGGAGTCGCACCTCCCAGGTGAAGATTGCAAGCCACAGTACAAAAGGCATTGCGAAAAGTCGGACTCGTTTGCTTCGAGTTGTCATCCATGCGATGACAACTATCAAGAGAACAAATGCGATATTGCCAAAAAGGAGTCTTTCTTCAGGCATAAAAATCCACGTTCCCAAGATGGGTGCCAACGGCCCTTCAATCCATTCATCAATCGGAAGATAAGGCACGCCAACAACAAGGAAGATTGCATTCGCAACGAACCCAACCGCAATTGTCGCCGCAAAGACCGCGACCACCAACTTCCACGACTTGATCAAGATGATTGAACCTATGAGCACCGTGACTAAGAACAGGTAGTTGCTGTAGTCGGGAAAGCGCAAAATCTCCGGGAGCACAACCATCACGATCGCGCCAATAATCAGCCCAGGAACGCTACCTAATCCGCCAAGAATAAGCGCGGCGTAAAGCATGATCAGTAGAGGAAGTTTAAATGTGCTCGGGTAGACGCCCATCTGCACTGATGCAAAAAAAGCGCCCGCTAATCCGGCAATTGATGCACCCACCGTGAAAGCCATCAACTTCATCCGGACGACGGGTACTGTCATGTGTTGGGCTGCCAACTCGTCTTCACCCATACTGCGCCAGGCAAGACCTTGACGTGAATTGTGAATCCGTCGTGTCGCGATAATCCCAATCACCACAATCCCCAAAAGGAGAAAGTAGTAGGAAAGAGTCGAATTAAATGTGAATCCCAGGAATGAAATTTGATCAACACTTGGTATTCCGTTGGGTCCACCCGTAATATCTAATGGCTCATCCATCCAAGGGAACTGGACCGCATCGGAGGAAACTGCCAACACGAGAAACATTTGGCCAAAAAACAGCGTTGCGATTGCGAGGTAGTCACCTGCCAACCTTCTCGAGGGCGTGCCTAGGGCCAAACCGATTATTGCTGTTGTTACGACAACGAAAGGCAGGGAAATCCAGGATGGCCATGAAATACCAAATTGCGGGCTGGAAACAAACGCGTAGAAGTAGGCACCAAAACCGTAGAAGGCCACGAACCCAAGATCAAGAAGTCCCGCGTACCCAACGGTGAGGTTTAACCCAATTACCAACATGATGAACAGCCCGAGATTAACGCCGATTCTCAGGACATAATCACTCGATGTTGTAAAGGGAATCATAAGTACCACAATTAGAGGAATGCCCCACTGCACGACAGCAGGCAGTGTCGCCCAGCGATCCGCTAATTTTCCCATTGCGGTGGTCGGTTTAGCAATCCTCGCCTCGTGTTGAGCCACCCACTCGTCGGTACCGATTCCGCGCGTCGTTGCCTCTTGCTCGTTTTGATTGCTCACCGCGCTACACCTTCCCCACTTGCTTCTGTCCCAAGAGTCCACGGGGTCTGATGAGAAGCACCATGATGAGAATGACAAACGCCACAAAATCAGCGTACGTGGGGTTGAGATATCCGGTCACCATCGCTTCAACGACTCCAAGGATAAACCCGCCCAGCATTGCCCCTGGGATTGAACCAATGCCGCCGAGGACAGCCGCCGTGAAACCCTTGAGTCCAGCAAAAATTCCCATGTATTGGTCGACGGGGAACAGGAGTAGTCCAGCCATGACGCCAGCAGCGCCAGCTAGCCCGCTAGAGAGTGCAAAAGTAATCACGATAATTCGGTCAACGTCAATCCCGTTCATGACAGCTGCGTCTTGATCTACTGCGACAGCTCGCATCGCTCGACCGAATTGACTCCGATTGACCATAATCCATAAACCGACCATTAATGAAACGGACAGCACGACCACCAATACTTCTGTTATATCTATTCGAGCTGTACCAATGTTAAAACCTGTGCGCAGATTGATAAACATTCCAGTGTCGTAGAGGCGGATTTTGGCGCCGAAGAGTAGGAGGGCCGCGCTTTGAAGGAAGAGGGACACACCCAAGGCTGAAATCAGCGCGGCCAGACGCCGAGACTTGCGAAGTGGGCGGTAGGCGAACCTTTCAACTGCGACTCCAAGAAGTGCTCCACCACCGATTGCGACCAAGAACATCAGAGTGATCATTAGCCAGATTGGGATAACGGCAGTCGCCGGGCCGCCAACAGCCACCATAGTGAAGAACCCGAAGAATGAGCCCATCATGTAAAACTCACCATGCGCCAAGTTCAGGAATTGTAGAACCCCGTAGATCAGGGTGTAACCCAAAGCGATCAGTGCGTATATCCCACCGACAATCAGGCCGTTGGTGAGTTGTTCAATGAAATAGTCCACGACATCCTTTATCTCGGTTAATGGTCTTGCACCAATGAGCCAATCCAGTGAGTGAATGGGGTGCGTTCACAACCACACCCCATTCACTCTTCACTACTGGAGTTCAACTACTGAACGAGCTGTGGGCTTCCGGCTTCGTCGACCATGAAGATGTAGAACCGAGCACCGTCAACGTCACCAGTTTCAGTGAATTCAATATCTCCACCGAGAATCGAATCAGTGATCACGACGTTTGACATTTCTGTCAGCACACCGGCACGGTCAAGTGATCCCGCTTCGCAAGCAGCCTGAGCTGCCTGCATGATCGACTGTGTCGCAACGTAAACAGGTGGACCGAATGTGCCGAATTCACCATATTGTTCGGAGAATCTCCCTGCAACATCTGCTGCAGCTGGAACCTGAGTCACGTCAGGGGCGAATGCGGCAACGTAGGATCCAGGTGTCTTAAAATCAGCCGAGAAGGAACCATCGGAACCGAACACAACAGCATTTTTATCGGCCTTGATTAATGACTGAGCTACCTGTTCGGACTTTGCGGCGATCTGGAAAGTCACAAAAACAACTTCCACGTCGTCCCCAATTTTCGAGACGATGTCGTCATAGCTCTTCTTCTCTTCTGGGACCGCAATCACTTCAACGCTGGCGCCTGAAGCTTCCAGTGCATCAGCCACCGACTGTGAAAGGCCCACACCGTAGTCTGTCTTTTCCTGAAGAATCACAACGTTAGAGGCACCGATTTCGTCGGTTATGAAACCACCAACCGTCGGACCTTGAGCTGCATCGGTTGGGATTACTCTGAAGAAACCGGGGTTGTCCCCATTCGTTAGATCAGAATTTGTCGCTGAAGCTGAAACGTACGCAATGCCTGCGTCAGCAAATGCGGGGCCTACTGCAGAAACTTCCTGTGAACCGGCTGGTCCAACAACACCGAGAATTGCCGAGTCGGAAACAATTGAGCTGGCTTGGGTGCTTGCTTGGCCTGCGTCGAGCTGGGTGTCGCTCTCCACCAAAGTGTAAGAACTGCCGTTTGCTGAGTTGAAGTCCTCGGCAGCGAGTCGGGCGAAGTTCATTTGTTCCTGGCCAATGGAGGCAGCTCCACCGGTCAATGGAGCCATAACAGCAAAAGAACCCTCGCACACGAGAGCGGTTTCTTCTGCTGTTGCACTTTCCTCCGCAGTCGCGGCTTCGGTTGTTTCCGAACTGGTGTCATCTGTTCCACC
>DKME01000060.1:0-264 GCA_002469525.1 Actinobacteria bacterium UBA7422 | reverse complement strand
TGTGGCGTTTAAAAGTATGGCCACTAGTCCAAGGCTTGTCTTGGAAATGGTCGAGAAAATGCTCAATTATTGACGCTCGTGTCTATTTTGTAATAAATGGGCAATGGCGGCTTATATATTGCCCACCAGGAGCCAGACAGAATTAGCGTCAATAGGAACAATCGTCACGCGGTCGCCCACCTGAGAACACGCACATGCGAAAGGGCGGCCCCTCTCGGGAACCGCCCCTTGCAGAAAAATTAGAAGTCCATGTTCACTCGGACT
>DKME01000032.1:3640-10650 GCA_002469525.1 Actinobacteria bacterium UBA7422 | reverse complement strand
CACCCAGCACGATTGCGAGCACCACGACTGCAAATATGTTCGCTTCGTAGTTCCCGGTAGCGGTGAGTACCACCATGCCAATCCAGAACAAAACCCCGACTGCTGCGAGAACGTGCACGGTGATTGCGCTCAATCTTGTGAGTGTCATGGGCAAAGTATCTACCCATTGGGGCGGATCAATCGCGCAAAGACACAGTTCACGCCACAATGTGCACATGAGTAATCACAGTGATCCAAGCGATCTTCGACCGATCTGCCTCGTTACCGGCGCCACCGGCTATGTCGGTGGTCGCCTGGTGCGGGAACTTGTTGGTCATGGTTATCGAGTGAGAGCCCTCGCGCGATTCCCAGAAAGATTGCGCGACTTCCCTTGGGCCAGCGACATTGAAATCGCGAGCGGAGACGCCGGTGACCCGGTCACGCTCGCCCAAGCCATGGACGGTGTCACTACCGCCTACTACCTTTTGCATTCGCTCCAAGAAGGCAAAGATCTCGAGAGTGAAGAGTGCCGCATTGCGCAAAACTTCGCCCAATGCGCGAGCGATGCCGGAATAAAGAGAATCATTTATTTGGGTGGGCTTGCGCCTGATGTGCCCCCAAACAAGATGTCACCGCATATGCGCTCTCGCGTTGACGTTGGACGGATCTTGAAAAACTCTGGAATTCCGACAATCGAGTTCCGTGCCGCGGTGATCATTGGTTCAGGGTCGGCGTCTTTTGAAATGCTTCGATACCTCACCGAACGCCTACCAGCCATGATCACTCCCCGGTGGGTCAGGACGAAGACTCAACCAATTGCTGTGCGAGATGTGCTCCGCTACCTAGTGCTAGCAGCGGAACTTCCCTACAGCGTAAGTCGCACTTTCGACATTGGTGGTCCCGACGTGTTGACCTACCAATCCATGATGCAACGTTACGCAAAAGTTGCTGGACTCCCACGGCGTTTGATTTTGCCCATCAACATGCTCTCCCCGCAACTTTCCAGCCACTGGGTTGGCCTGGTTACTCCTGTCCCCCGCGCAATTGCACGCCCATTGGTGCAGTCATTGAAGTTCCCCGCGGTTTGCTTGGAATCTGATATCAAAGACTTTATTCCTGACCCACCTGAAGGACTCGTTCCATTCGATCAAGCCGTTGCACTCGCTCTCACGCGGATCCGCGACGCAGAGGTTTCAACTCGCTGGTCGAGCGCGAGCACACCCGGGGTGCCCAGCCAGCCACTTCCCAGCGACCCTGAATGGGCGGGTGGAACACTTTACGAAGACATTCGAGTACTTGAATCCACGGCGACACCGCAGGAACTCTGGACAGCCGTTGAATGCATTGGCGGTGATAACGGTTGGTACTCGGCCAAACTCCTCTGGGAGGTGCGAGGCTTCCTCGACCGAATGGTGGGAGGCGTTGGACTTCGAAGAGGACGCCGAGATCCACGTGTCCTCAAAGTTGGTGAGACTGTTGACTTCTGGCGGGTCGAAGAAAGAAATGCTCCGGAGTTACTGCGTCTGCGGGCAGAAATGAAAATGCCAGGACGGGCCTGGTTGGAGTTTGTTGTCACGGCAGGTGAAAACGGCGGATCCACACTCACACAAAGGGCCGTTTACTGGCCCAAGTCATTTACCGGACATGCTTATTGGTGGTCGGTTGCACCTTTCCACGCTTTCGTCTTCCCACCCATGGCCAAACATATAGTCGAGCGCGCGGAATTACGGCAAGATCACGTTCTCACTAACAAGTAATCGAATACGTGAGCTGACGTGCGCTAAGGAATCTTGCGCGGTGGCCTTACCAATTTCGGTGGAGTAGGCAGCCTCAAAATCCTCACGCGAGTCAAACCAGAGTTCAGCAACGCCGTCAATGCCAAGTTCGTCACACCCCTCTGACACTTCGTTGAAAACAACTTTTCTGACCGCGGGTAGGGCGGCAGCCATCGAACTGTGATCTTGCAACCACCACTGGGCAAACTCCGCATGTGAAAGGTCTTCTCTCCTCGTCAGAACGATCATGGCTTTAAACATTTTAGACTCCATTCTGTGCGTTAATTGATCTCAGGTAATTGATCTCAGGTAATTGATCTCAACCAGTCGGCTTCTTGACTCTTGCATGTGGTCGCCCACCAACACTTAATGCAAGGGACACAACGATTTCATTTGCCTTGGGGGCGTCTGGCAGCGAAACCTCGACTGAATCCATGTCGTCAAAAACCCAGCGGTCGTCCTTATTTCCAATTGGCATGGTGATGCTTGATCCAGGTCCGGCAACTTTCTTAGTTCCAGGAATAATGTCAGCGCCACCGCCAATCGCTGCACGGACCGGTGCACCAAATCGAGGATGCAGTACAGCCGCTGTGTGTTCGCGATCCCCATCTATTCCGACTATCGCACCTTTGCCGTAACCCCGAACGTCGCTGCTATCGATTCCGGCTGAAGCTAATGCAGCAACTGCCAACTCAACGAGAAGCGTTGCAACTTCGTTGCCAAGTTGCTCTAAGACAGACAGATCTTGCACTAATCCTTGTCCAGCAAGCGGGTTTACAACAACTGCTGTTGCCGTCACGATCGTGGTGGGTGGAGAAACGACTGCATTTGCTTCGCGATGCGTCTGTGTCAGCGTTGTTGAAGTAGTTCGAATGTCCATAGAAAATCCTTTTCTAATGTTGATCACGGTGCGGGAAGTATCCCTCATTGAGTAACTTACAGCCAGTCCCCTACCGTGCGCTCATGTGGAAACTCAAGGCATTCACCAAAGCTTCACATGCTTTGCCCACAATCGCCGTTTCCCTAGTAATCAGTGCATTCGGTTGGAGTCTGGGCTGGAGCGGTTGGTCACTCTTCGCTGTTTTCATCACGATTCTTATTGGTCAGCTCTCAGTCGGTTGGAGCAATGACGCATTCGACTCAACGTTAGATGCCCGTGTCGGGCGCACAACAAAACCCACGGTGACCCGGGATGTTTCTGCAAACTCACTCTGGATTGCCGCCTTCGTGGCACTCACAATCGCGATCGTGCTGAGTTGGCTGGTCGCGGGTTGGCTCGGTGGCTCATTTCACGTTTTCGCAATTCTCATGGCTTGGCTCTACAACGTGCGACTCTCCCGGACCATTTGGTCTTGGCTCCCCTACGCCCTCGCCTTTGGTGCAATGCCAGCGTTTCTATCGTTTGGTTTTAACGATCAACCTCCGACCCTCTGGTCAGTGGCTGTGTTCTCAATCGTTGGGGTGAGTGCCCACTTAGCCAATGCGCTGCCTGACTCAGAGTCTGACACCGCCGCCGGGCTTGGTGGTCTAGTTGTTCGGCTCGGTGATCGTCGATCAATTGTTTTATGTTGGCTACTTCTCGCACTGGGTAGCGGGATTTTGGCCTCCGTTAGCTTCTCCACACACCCATGGATCGCGCTAATAGTTGTCGTTACATTCACCATCGCTGTGCTATTGGGTTCGCGGTCAAGAAGACGTTCGGCAGTATTTAATGCCTTGCTCGCGGTGGTGGCAGTTGACGTAGCCATGCTAGTTGTCACAACTGCTCTGGATTGATACTCAGGACCAAGAAATATCACTTTCAAGCAGCTAGAGAATCAACAATCCGATTGAAAACCCGAGGCAGGGCATGGGCAGCGGGAACGATCAAAGGTCGCAGCCCGCGGCGGGACGAAGCCCACAGCAAACCACCGGTCATGAGGCGGTAAGACCTCGTTACTTTCTGCCAATCGCGTTCATAACGCTCCGGCTCACCGGCAAGGATTGCTTCAACTGCTGCTTGCGCCTCGGCAAAACCCAACCGCAATCCTTCACCCGTAAGGGCATCGATGTAACCGGATGCATCACCCACTAACAATGTTCGGCCATTAGAGCGCGTGCTGACTTTTTGAAGTAGTGGACCAGCCCCACGTAATTCACTCACTCGCGGAACCGATTCAAGTCGTGCAGCCAGCTCGGGCACCCTCGCTATAGCAGAATCAAGGTTAAGAACAGATCGACCAAGGACAGCAACTCCGACACTCTCCGAACTCACTGGTGTTACATAGATTTCCGAGTCGTCGAGCCAGTACACCTCCACCAGATCACTCCACGGAGTGATTCCGAAATGTTGACGGATCCCAAAACGCTGCCCACCCGCAACAACTTCACCTAAACCAAGAATCCTGCGAACACTTGAATGCAGTCCGTCCGCACCTACCAAATAACGCGAACGTAAACCGCCCACGTCAATCCAGTCTGATCCTTGGACAATCGAATCAACGCGTTCGGTACGAAAAACGACGCCGAGTTCATGGGCTCGCTCGAGCAATGCCGCATGCAAGGTCACACGCCTGACCCCGCGGCCTGGGCCGGAACGAAAGCGAGCTTGAGCCACCTTGTCTTTCGCAATGTAACGGATTCCATAAAAATCTTGGCCCACTGGATCAACACCAACTGCATGCAGCCGCGAAAGCGCGTCTGGCATAAGGCCTTCACCGCATGCTTTATCAATTGGACCACGACGAGACTCGACGACGGTGACGTCAAGTCCACCCAATTGAGCATGAATTGCAGTCATGAGTCCGACTGGACCACCGCCAACAACAACGAGGTCAATCATTTCGGAAGGGTCTCTAACGCTTTGTTTTCCACACGAAGTCGCACCGTGAGCAGCGGCAGGTTGAGTGCGGTGAAGATCAACGCTGTTACCCAGGCAAAACCAACCATGGGTAGCGCAATTCCCTCAATAACAACGGCAACATAGTTTGGGTGGCTCAGCCAGCGGTAAGGGCCACCGGTGACGCGAGGCATTCCCGGAACAATCACAACGAGCGTATTCCAACGCTTTCCTAAAGTTGTGATGCACCACCAACGCAAAACCTGGGAGGCGAGCACCAATGCGAACATGGTCCAAGCAAGTATTGGGTTAATTGGCTTCTGCCACACCCACACTTCAACCAGCGCACCCACGAGCAGGAATACATGCAAGGCGACCATGAACGGGTAGTGCGAACGACCAAACTCAACGCCCCCGTGTTCGGCACTCCAACGCAAGTTCCTCTTTGACACAACAAGTTCGACAACTCGCTCAACCGCGACGAGCGCAATGAGTATGGTGAAGAGAACGAATGCGGTCACGATCTCACCATTCCAGCAAAACCAACTCGGCGCAGAATCCCGGGCCCATAGCCATCAGCATTCCAGGAGTTCCAGATTCAGGTGCGCCGTCAACAGATCCAGAAAGCGTGTCACATAAAACATGTAACACCGAAGAAGAGGACAGGTTTCCAATTGCTTCAAGGGATCGCCAGGTAACGTCGAGTTGTCCGTCATGCAGGTCCAGCACAGACTCCAGCGCTTCAAGGACTCGCGGACCGCCAGGGTGGGATACCCAACGAGTGATGTCGGGAATCTTCAAGTCGTGATCACCTAGGAAGTCGCTCACGTCTTCGCCCACGTACTGCTTGATCACCTCAGCCACACCTGCTGAAAGTACTATGCGGAATCCGCTCCCGCCAATATCCCAACCCATGGTGTCTTCCGTGTCTGGGTACAACCGACTACGTGAAGCAACAACTCTGGGGCCAGTAATTCCCATTCGAGCTGCACGGTTTTCACCAACCATGACTACTGCTGCAGCACCGTCACCGAATAAACCACTTGCCACAATATTGGGCATTGAGACGTCGTCACGCTGCAAAGTCAGTGAGCACAATTCAACGGAGAGCAATACGGCAACCTCGTCTGGGTGACCAACCAGGTAATCATGCACCCGTGCGATCCCGGCAGCGCCTGCAACGCATCCGAGCCCGAAAATCGGTATTCGTTTCACGTCTTCCCGCATACCAAGCATGGGAACAAGTCTGGCTTCAAGTGAAGGCGCCGCGATACCAGTGACGGATGTTGACATGATCATGTCGACTTCAGACGCGTCAATATTTGCAGACGACAGCGCTCTAGAAATTGCAGCAACCCCAAGCTCTAA
The DNA here is from genome assembly GCA_002469525.1 of Actinobacteria bacterium UBA7422. GTDB lineage: Bacteria > Actinomycetota > Actinomycetes > S36-B12 > S36-B12 > UBA4592. The sequence continues at coordinate 4,710 of DKME01000032.1, read as the reverse complement.
ACCAACCCGAATGAATTCGTCATTGGCTACCCCAAAGTCGGTGAGCTGTGAGTAGTCCTCCAAAGGAATTGCAAGATTGCGATACTTGACGCCCGTTGCGAGGTGAATTCGTTCAATTACTTTTTGATGAGCTCCCTCGGGCGAGACAACCGCGGTGAACGCTTCAATGATCTCTTCCTGCGGGTACCCATAGGGGCCGACCACGGCATGCGTGGCGGCAATGTAGGTCACTGGTTCATAGTAGGTGCCAAATGGACCTTGCGACAGTGGCAGTGCACTTACCTGCAACATGCACTCCGTCAGGGAACGCTTTTTCCATTGTTTAAGCGGTGACTTCTGTTCTGGCAATGTGAGCGAGCAATTCGGTGTATACCAATTCAGGGTTGTCACCGTGCGGGTCATGACCGCTGTTGGGAACGATCACAATCCGACTTCCTGGAAGCATGTCGTGTAATGCGTACCCGTGGGCTGAGGGGAGCATTGGGTCACTGTCACCCCAAATAATTAACGTGGTTTCTGGGTTCACTTGGGCCAAGCGTTCCAAGGCCGAAACTCGCTGGCCACGGATGCCGATCACACTACGAAGCGTGTTCGTGAACCCACTGAGCTTTGACTCGTCTTGCAGGTCTCGCAACGTTTGAACGAGCCTGTCGTCAAAACCGTGCCGGCGAATACCAAAGACTCCCAATACGCCAACGGCGCGTTGAAGTGTCGACGTCACTTCTGGTCTGGAAATCAGTCGGATCACGTATTCGGATCCAGGAAGGGTTGCAGCCCGTAAGGACGCACCCACTTCAGTTCCTAGGCCACCACTTGCGATCAAAGTAAGGGACGAGATTCGATCCGGATACTGGTAAAACATTTGCATGCTGACACCCCCACCCAGGGAGTGTCCAACTAAATGCACTTGCTCAATGTGCAGAACGTTCAAGACGTCTCTCAGCATCGTGGCATTGGCACCAAGACTGTAATCGCCGTTGCCCGCACCAGACTGGCCGTGGCCGAACAGATCAACAGCCAATACGGATCTCCCCGCTTGGGTTAAACGCTCATAAAGCTCAGACCACGTT
>DKME01000032.1:2876-3554 GCA_002469525.1 Actinobacteria bacterium UBA7422 | reverse complement strand
TGCCATTCAAGTTCACGCACTCTGTCGCCTCGGTGTTCATGCGCCTCCGGACTTAGTTTTCCCACGGATAACTTCAGTGTACCTCGCACGTCTCCCCGCATAGAGACTCAAAGGTCGTCCAATGCGCCCCACATGCCACCAAGTGATTTTCGAGTTACGCGTTGCATCGGCACAATCTGAATGCACCCGTTGACTAGTTCAATCATGCCGCTGAAACTCAAAGCGCCAATTACCCGTGCCGTGAGTTTCGAATCCCAGCCCAACTCGCCAGCGGCGAGTTCTGGAGTAATGGCCTCTCGTGATCGAAGTACGAGACGCATGAGTTCCCGTTGATCGTTGGGCAGGTCAAGAATGTCTGACATCGATGGCGGATTCGCTTCACCGTCATTGTCACTTATGCGTGTGCCAAGGCGGTCAAACATTCCGTCGCTTGTCATGCCAACTCCGGCATCGATATTGGTTCAGGTTGTGGACGACAGATCTGACACCACAGGGTGCCACCCACCACAATCGATCGTGGGGTCTCGTTGCCAAATACGCTCACGATAAATGGCATCGTTGCGTGGTGCGTCGCACAGACACCTCGCCCGCAGAAACGGCACGTTCCCCTCGCACTCTCATCACATTGTGCACACAGCATTCTGCCTACTCTCTAGGATTCTTGTGACTGGTCTGTTG
>DKME01000032.1:1041-2866 GCA_002469525.1 Actinobacteria bacterium UBA7422 | reverse complement strand
AAATTGGTCTGATGGAAAAGGTATCGGGGCTGACAGGGAATCGCTGTCAGGAAGCTGGGAATCAAGCCTTGCCCATACCCCTGCTGGTGCTGCCGGTGCTGACATCTCACCGTCTGTGGATTGCAGTGTGTCGTTGTCCAAAGCGGACCACATGCCTAGGTTATCGGTCCCAATTGGGAGATGTGAGCGTAACCACATCATTTCGAATAGACCGATCTCACGTCGCAGTACATCGGTGTCTGACTCAAGCCGATCGATCTCACTCGACGTGCTGCGACCAGAATTGCGAGCGATGGCAAGTTGACGTTGCCCTTTAACAAGTTGCTCGGCCTTTTCGGCTGCTCGTGCGCCGTATCGCGCTTCAAAAGCGTCGAGTATCTGAGCAACACTGCGCCCACCCAACGCGGCTTGTTCACTTGCGCTCGCTCCATTGCTTGCAAGGTCACGACGGACCCACCGCGACGTAATGGGGAAGCCCAGCAAGATGATTCCAACGGCAATGCAGAACGTGAGGACTCCCGTCACCGTGATCACGGCTGCCGAGGCGTTGTCTTCAACGGTTAATCTATTGAAAACGGAATGCAGCGTCATGGCGACCAGAAGGCCTGCCAAGGGAAGCGTGATGCGAGCCACCCAGCCACGCCTGTAGGACAGGACCACCGCCGCGCCCACTATCGCCGTGCATCCAGCGTGCATCAGGTTTGTGGACGTTGCCCGCGCAATAACCAGCGAGATGGAGTCGCTGCCGCCAACCCGTTCCAAATAGAACCAGTTCTCGCGGATTGCAAAGCCGGTTCCAGCTGCAGCACCAAGAACAGCACCGTCCACGAACCACGTCACACGTCGTGAGACTGAAAGAAAGGGCAAGATTGCTGCCTTAGCGATTTCTTCAGAAATTGGAGCACCCACCACAATCAGGGAGACCAATCCGTAATTCGCAGCCCATGAATCGTTGACCCCGATAATCAGGGATGGGGCAACGAATCCCCAGGCGAGAGCCGCCAAAGCCAATGGCCACAAGCGCCGAGCGCCCCGGCCTAAAAAGATCAAGATGGATAGCGCCGCCAGCGGAAGTACGGTCGCTAGGAGGATCGCGATACTCACGGCCCCTCCTCAATCTGGTGCACCAATTGGCCTTTACTATTGAAAGAAACCTACGTAAACAACAACGGTCCTTGCACCGTGCTTACTCGGTATTGAACGGTCATATTGTCGTATACCCTCATTACATGGAACAAGATCCGCAAGCAAGCCAAGAAAACGAGGATGCACAGCAAATCTCCGAAGAGGAACTCGACAATGTCGCAGGCGGTGGCAAAGTAACTCAAGACACATGTACCCAACAAGGCTGCATGTGACCGGCAAAGCCAATAAAGTGCTCACAACTAGGACGGGTATTTAGCTCTTCCGTACTATTTCGAAGGTCGGATTGATAGATTATGCGAATGTTCTTGATAAAAAAGCCAGCAATTGCAATGGTTTCTCTAATCATGTTTGGCGCGACTGTCCTGAGTCCTCAAGTAGCTAACGCAACAAGCGAATCGATTTTTAGCGCGACCACAAAAATTTCGATTGAAGCTCGAGGGGAGAAGCTGGCAAACCGGTTCTTCGAGTTGTTAAAGCAACAGAATGCAAAAGGTTTATCTGCCTTCTTGTCAAAATCCTTTCAAATCCAACGCGCTGACAATACATTTGCTCACAAAGCGGAGTACATATCTAGCGAACCTAAAGTCATTGATTACTCCTTGTCAGGTTTTGACGTCACCTCCGCAAAGAATGTCATCGTCGTGCGATACAAGGCTCAGACCACTGAAACACCAAATGG
>DKME01000032.1:0-939 GCA_002469525.1 Actinobacteria bacterium UBA7422 | reverse complement strand
TGAAGGAGGTTCGGTGAATTCACAGACTCGGATGCTGGTCCACTTCGGTTTGGCGTTTGCACTATTGACTGGACTGTTTGTCTCCTCCGCCGCGGCCGTTACCAGTAAACCCGATGCGGGAACTTCGTGCGTGATCATCGACACCGACTGGGATATCGACGATCTCATGGCGATCCCGGCGGTAGTGGCAAATCGCGACATTGCTGCCATCGTCGTCACGGAAGGCGCTAGTACCCCGCGAGTCGGCGCTGCCGCGGTCTCCACGATGCTCTCCTCACCTCGCCCAGCTCGCACTGTGCCAGTCCTTCCTGGCATGTCCTCGAACGCCGACGTGTCTGGATTTACGTGGATCACCGGCCTCCGCGAGAGCCAGGCGCGGGTTAACGGACTTCTCGTCGAGCCTATCTCGGCGTCTACCAGCAATGTTCGCGCGGAGAAACTGCAGTCGAGATTGACGTCGCTGACAAGGAATTGCACTGACATCGAGTTGATGATCATCGGCCCATTCACGTCCTATGTGACATACGAGCCGATCTTGAGTGGTCGCGTCTCACGAGTGGTCATGCAGGGGCGGCCCTTACGAGGTGATCCGACGACTGCCCCGGGTGAAATCTCTTTCAACTGTCTCTATGACCTCGCTTCCTGCCGAAAAGCATTTCCCACACTGAAGCGAATAAATCCCTATTGGATTGACGCGCCCAAGGAAGGGCCCGTTGCGTATGCGCCGTCGACCAGCATGGTGACGTCGCTGAAATCCACGGGATTGCCGGGAACGACCAAGCGCGCGCTCATGGGGAACAGGAGCACGTGGGACCCATTGGCGCTGACGCCAGGGTCGAAGTCACTGTTCTGGGATCAGAGTGCAGCCCTGTTCCTACTCAACGATCGGGCTTTCCAACAGGTAGGTGGCCACTGGGAGTCAAAACTGCCACTTGCCGA
>DKME01000079.1:2875-3108 GCA_002469525.1 Actinobacteria bacterium UBA7422 | reverse complement strand
CCACGCGTCTTTGCTATCTGGTCCAACGCAGCAGCACCCGCGGTAGGTGGGCAAGTCCCCGAGTAGCAACCCATCCCACATTGTTCGTGTTGTTTGCGGATTCACAGGGCGAGCGCCCGATTCGTCATGGACGTGCCCCGGTTCGGTGTCACATCACCGTCACCAGTCGTTCACAGTAGACGCCCACCGATTCTGAAACTCGGCAAGTGGCAGTTTTGACTTCCAGTGGCCAC
>DKME01000079.1:0-2803 GCA_002469525.1 Actinobacteria bacterium UBA7422 | reverse complement strand
GCGCGCGCTTGGTCGTCCCCGGCAATCCCGTGGATTTCAGCGACGTCACCATGCTGGTCAGATGAGTCTCGAGGGTTGATTGTCGGGATTATCCGATACACGAGTGGCCCGAGAGCTGACCATTCTGATAGAAGGATGCGCCACCGGAAACACTTTCCAGTTCCGCGTCATCCAGATCGGTACTACTTGGGACAGGCCACCATTCGGCCGGCTTTTCTTGTTCATTCATTTGCGTCTCCTTTTCAATTTGCAACTTTGCGCGTCAGGACCACCTATTGATCCTCCGCCTGAAATTGATTCAAGATCGCCATCAGTGAGGTCGGCTTCCTTGGGTGTCGACTCACGAGCCGTCTCGAGATCCTTCGGGCCTTGTGATGCGCTAGCCGTGTCCGTGTCCTTCGGTCATCAATCGGTTTTTGGTAACCAGAGACCATTTCGACTTAGAAGTCCCGATCACCGTGAAACCACGGTGGTTGACTTCGCTAGATCCACGCATCGTGGTGTGGTTGGAAAAGTGACAGCCCGTTGGACGAACGATGTACACCCTGGCAATGGGAGACTGGAGCGAGAAATGCCCGACTCACAGCAAACCCCTGTGCAGCACACTCCCCAGGAAGCAGACCTCACCGATGAGGAGCTGGAGAGCCTCGCCGGGGGGAGATCAGCGGCCACTCCGAACGAGCCCCAAACCTGCCAGGTAAGGCCCTGATGGCACCGTCAAGGCCGCGTGGGCGCAGTCCTCGGGTAGTCCGTCCTGACACGCCCGATCACCGTGAAACCACGGTGGTTGACTTCAATAAATCGACGCGTCGTGGTGTTGTTGGAAGAGTGACAAAACTGCGCCTACCGTGAAGACACGGTGGTGAAGGTGGGAAGTCGGACTCGCGGGAGAAACGCCCCAAAACGTCGCGATCGCGCCAGACTCACTGCGACCCCAGTCCCGGTAGCCGCTTCACGCAGCGCTCCTAGCAGGGTGTGGGCGAGAGCGGACTTGCGCGGGCGATGGGTGATCAGCTCCCACACGATTGGTGCAAGAACGATCATGCTGGCTCGCCGTGCTGCGGGGGATATGGCAGAGCCCAGGACCACCGTTGCGCCGACCGGCCACAGGACACTCCGCAACGTAAGGGACAAGTCTTGCCACTCTTGGCTGATCTCCTGACCAGTAATGGTGGCGGCGATTGCTGCAGCATCGGGCATCGACCGGATGGACCACCACCTGCGAGCAAGACGGGAAGCACCCACAGATGCTGCCAGAGCAGGATGCCCTGCCACAAAGAGTGCGGCCATGGGGAGTGCCCACCACTCGATGGACAGATTTATCTTTCCCGGGTGGCGCTTGTCGAACGGGCCCGCGAAGGTCCCGTATTCGTATCGCCGGTGAATCCAATCCGCTAAGTGGGTCATCGATTCGTGTTCGACTATGGTGCTCGGCTCATGGCGGATCACCCACCCCGAAGCGCACAGCCGCCAAACCAAGTCGAGGTCTTCGCCGATGCGCAGGTCTTCGTCGAAAGTGAGATGCTCAACCGCCGAGCGGCGCAGCACAATCGCAGCCGAAGGTACGCTGAGTATCGATGATGTGGGTCCGACAGTGCCGGGATCCGGACCCGCATCGAGGGCCCCGTGGCAGGTTTCGTAATCATCGATCAGGTGATCGATGATCGCATCAGGTGTGGGGGTCGTCCCCCGATGGAGAACCCTGGAGGCGACCATCGCGACGCGGGGGTCTTCGAAGTGAAAGAGAATCGCCGTCGGCCAGTCTGGTGACGCAACGCAATCAGAATCCAGGAAGGCAATAAAGGGTGCCTGAGTGTTTCGGATGCCGGTGTTGCGTGCGCCCGCCGGACCAGTGTTGACGCTGTGGCGCACGAGTCGACCGCGGTGTCGCTGGACAACCGCTGCTAACTCCTCTCCACGATCGGAGGCGTCGTCGACCACGACCACTCCGGGGCGATCCAAACTGGCCAACAGACGCTCCACTTGCGCAACGCGATCGCGAGTGGGAATGACAATTTCAACGTCGGTGGTATCGGCCGTTGGGTCAGGGTCAGGCTTAAAGTCCAGCTCAGGATCAGGGGGCAGGGGGTGTGCGAGACCGCGGTCGATGAGCACTTGTGCAATGGACAACTCGGATTGGGTGCGCAGTAGCACCCCGTTAGGTCCTCCATGGCGCAGACGCAACATCAGATCCTGGGTCGGCTTGCCGAGTCGGGATAGTCGACGCGGGGTTCCACCTAAGACAGTACGGCCTGCGTGGAAGAAGTTCATGTGATTGGCCAGGGCGAGGCGAGGATTGCTCATGATTCAGACCTAATGAAGTGATTCTTTATGGGATGAGGTCTCGTGGGGTAGTGGGTCTTGTATCCGGGACTAGTACGGCCAGCCGCCACCGCTTACGCCGCCGAGATCTTCGTCGAGGATGTCGTCAACTATCGGTTGTTCGGTGTTTGGGTTCTGATCTGAGGGGGTAGTCGGTGTAGTCATAGCTCTCTTCCTTTCGCTGTGAATTTCACATGCACGTATTACCAGTGCACGTTCCTCTATTTTGTGAGTAGTCACCACCGACGATATTGTCGAGATCTTCGTCGGTCACGTCATCTCAGGTGTAATTGTCCTGTGGTTCTTGGGTCATATGGCGAAGCTAGCCGATCGCTCAGGTTTTGCCTACCGTGAAAACACGGTGGTCGGGTCTGACTTGGTCGAGATAGTCTCTCATCACAAATGATCATTTGGAGGATGTATGGATGCGCAAGGTTTTGTGGCGGCGCTTACCCCGGCTGTGACTGATGCGAATGCTCGT
>DKME01000066.1:30171-58393 GCA_002469525.1 Actinobacteria bacterium UBA7422 | reverse complement strand
TAAAACGCCTTTATTGCGAGGTGCAGCAGGACTGAGGAATCTTTCCCAATGCTGTAGAGCAAGACCGGATTACGAAAGGCCGCCGCCGTCTCGCGGTAAATATGGATAGCTTCGGCCTCTATTTCGTCGAGGACTGCGGAATAGGGCACAGCGTGAGGCACTCGATGACTCCTGACAAATTAATTCTTGATGGGCTGGTGACGGGTCTGCTCCTAAGCCTACCCTTTACTAAGCCTCAGATAGCACTTCCATGCCGGTTGTATCCACGGAGTTACTCTTCGCACTCGCTGCTTCGCGGGCTGCCCGCTTGTTGCGCGCTGACTCATTTCCTTCCAGAATTATCTGTGGATCAAGATGTGGGGACTGGCATCTGGTGCGCGGGTTCCGGGCAGAAATCCACGTGTCAAGTTCTGGCCCGGATTCATAGGAAGTAATGAGGCAATACCGCGGTTCAGTACCCGCATGCCAGACCGCATGGTAAAGACGTTGGGTATCAATAACGACTTGTGCACCCGCCGGCAATGGCACACGCGTTTCTGTTGAAGGATCATCGCGATCTTCACGCAGGATCATGACCGAATCAGGGTTGTCGGTCAGGTTATAAAAGGAACGAACAATCCAACCTGTTCCCTCTGGGTTGAGCCGGTTGTTGTCGTCCCGATGCAAATTGTAGATCGCGTCTGCGTAGGTATTCGGTTGCAGTTCGATCACCCGACAACGACCAACGTTTGCCCCGACTTCGTGAGCACGGCCGGTCAGAATTGGGGCAATATCAATATTTTCCTGGACCCAGACACCGTCCTTGTCGGTTTTGGCCGGGGTGTGATTCCAGAAACCGTCACATTCCATGTCGCCGTATGCACTGGCAAGCGGCGCAAATCTGGTGTCTCCTGAGGACTTCCAATCAACGTAGACCAAATTCTCCCATTCGCGGGGATCTGCGTTTTGATCGTATGAATCAACAATTGCGTAACCGGATTCGTCCAACACCGGAAGTTTCACATAGGTCATGGCGCTATTTTGGCACTACGTTGACGTCAAAACAGATTCCCACGTGCGTGTTTGACAGGATATTCCTGCCGTTTACCGACTAAATCACTTGCGAATACAGACACAGGGCCGCACTGACAGCCGCGTTTAATGACTCGACTCCCGCTGCCATAGGAATACGCATCTGCGTGAAGTTCCACTTCCCGGAAACCCACGTGTCGCTGATGCCATGGGCCTCCGAGCCAATTACCCAAATCGGCTTGTCAGTTCCCGAGATGGTCTGGGGGCCTAATTCCATATCAGCATGGCCCGTCAACACAAAAACAGCGCGATCACGCGGAAGAACTTCCGGTCCCGCTAGCTGTGCAATAGGCACGTGAAAAAGCGACCCGGCGCTACTGCGAACGACTTTTGAATTCAACGGATCCACGCAGGAGCCGAATGTAAGGATGCCAGCCGCGCCAGCCGCGTGGGCAGTTCGAATAATGGTTCCCATATTGCCCGGATCAGACAGTGAATCAAGGACTATCACCTGACCGGGCCGCGACAGAATTTCACTGCAATCAGACGTGGGAAGGGGGCATAAAGCCAAAACTCCCCGCGGTGCCTCTGACTCGCACAATTCGCTCATAACCTCAGCGGACACAAGCGTTGTCGGGATATCGAAACTCTCGAACTCTTCCAGGAACTCTTCGGTGAGGAACAACTCCTCAATCTGAGTGCTCGAGGCCATCGAAACTACGGCGGGGCCTTCGGCAAGGAAGTGCCCAGCCGCGTATCGGGCCGACTTTTTGTGAAGCTTCGTTAACTCTTTTACGCGTTCAGACTTACGCGAGGTTATGGTGCGCAATTAGGCGCTCTGTGTTGGGACCGCGGCGCGCGCAATGTCAACCAATGCAACGAAAGCTGCTTCGTCGTTCACCGCAAGTTCAGCGAGCATACGACGGTCCACTTCGATGTCAGCAGCCTTAAGACCCTGAATGAATCGGTTGTATGTCATGTCGTTAGCGCGGGCAGCGGCGTTAATTCTTTGTATCCACAGCCTGCGGAAGTCGCCCTTACGCTTACGACGGTCTCCGTATGCGTAAACCATGGAATGGGTAACTTGCTCTTTGGCCTTGCGATACAACCGTGAACGTTGTCCACGATAGCCGGAGGCGCGCTCGAGCATTTCCCGACGTTTCTTATGCGCATTTACTGAACGCTTGACGCGTGCCATGACTTCTCCTGATGTTCGTTAGTTAAGTGTACTTATTTATTAGCTAGGAAAGGGGTAACAATGTGGCTAGTGAACTAGCGGCCAAGAAGCTTCTTGACGTTCTTCAAATCAGCTGGGGCGACTTCAAGATCTGCTGCTAGTCGACGGGTGCGCTTACTTGACTTCACTTCGAGTAAGTGGCGTCGGTTCGCTTGCTCACGCATGATTTTTCCCGAACCCGTTACCTTGAATCGCTTCTTGGCACCACTATGTGTCTTTTGCTTTGGCATTATCTTTCCTTTCAGTCCGTTTCCTGCGAAACGGGAGCTTCGTCTGTGTCAGGAATGTTTTCCTGCTTCTTCGTTTCCGGCTTTTTTCGAAGGGGTGCGAGCACCATGAGCATATTTCGCCCATCTTGCTTGGGAGCAGCCTCTACGAATCCAATTTCAGCGACGTCTTCGGCGAGGCGGCCAAGTAACTTGATTCCAAGTTCAGGCCGGCTTTGCTCGCGTCCACGGAACATAATCGTGATTTTGACCTTGTCTCCACCTTTGAGGAATCGCATGACGTGACCCTTTTTGGTCTCATAGTCATGTGAATCAATTTTGGGTCGAAGTTTCATTTCCTTGATCACGGTATGCGACTGGTTCTTGCGCGATTCACGGTCCTTGAGGGCTGCTTCGTATTTAAACTTGCCAAAGTCCATTATCTTGCACACGGGGGGCTTCGACGTTGGAGCAACCTCAACAAGGTCTAGATCTGCATCAAGCGCCAAGCGGAGAGCATCTTCTATTTTGACAATCCCCACCTGTTCACCCGCGGGCCCCACAAGACGTACTTCGGGGACACGGATCCGGTCGTTGATCCTTGGTTCGACGCTGATGGCGCCTCCTATCAGTTGACAACAATGCGATTGAACTTTTCCCACCTGCACGCAAAAAACCTCCGGCGCAGCGCGCACGGAGGTACCGGCAGGGTAAGAAAACCCCGAAGTGCCAAGCCCGAAGGCCTGTACTTTGACCAAGGAGATGTTATTTCCGACCGTGATTGTGGCCGCAAACTAAATCTTTTGGTGGGAACCGATGCTCCGCTTGCGGGACCTGGGTTCTCACCCCGATCCAAGGACTGCCACAGTAACAGGTATGGACGAAATGAATTCCGCTGCCCTTGATATTTCCGAGATCCCAGCCGTTGAGGTCGTCTTGACCGTCTCGGTGCATCTTATGTCAGCGGCGGCGATTGCCTGCGGATTAGCAGAGGATGGCGAAGGATCAGACCTAGCCGAGGCGAGGATTTTGATAACAGCGCTGGCAGGCCTGGTCACCGCCTCAGCACCGGACTTGGGTTCGGTACATGCTGCTCCACTGCGTGACGGCCTTCAGAGTTTGCAACGAGCCTTCCGAGAGGCCTCGATTAGCCCCGATCCAGTGGGTATGGGTCCTGGGGAATCCTTGACAGGACCCGTCTACTGACTATTCACCTGATGGGAACTCTCCACTTATCCAATCGCGGAAATAGCAATTCCTTCAGGCACAAGACTATGTAAAACGTCATTTGTCTGAACCATCGCTTGCACTGGAGCAATGAGTCGCTCGACAGAATTGATCTGTAGTACGCCGTCAACGCGCAGATTGAATGTCACTCCTTCGGACTCTTCACCCAAGAGTTCAGAAACAAGTTGTACGGCACGCTTCCTTTGGTCCTTGTTCGATAAGACCACAATGTCTGCCAGCGTCAAAGTTCTTGGACGGGCACTGCCTAGGTCGAGAATAATTGCTTGTGCTTTTTCATCGAGTGCCGCTTCCGCAGCGTCAGCCGCCGAGAGTGGCACTGGGCGTGCCCTCGAATTCCACCGCGTGAGAGTGTCAACTCCAGTGAAACAGAGGAGGCCCATCCGACCGTCTGTTGCCCGCAAACAAGCCACACTCATGTCGGAATTCTTGTCGCCCTCACTTGGATCCCCAGAAACTTCCGGAACGAGTGCAATGAAGAGCCGTGACGGGGCGAGTGCCAGCATCAGGGTTGACAAATCTTTGCTGGCAAGTGCGCCTCGAACTAAAGGGTCAGCCTCCCCCGTGTCGTTGGCCCATTGAGACTGGAAATCGCCAATTGCAACATGGCTACCAAAGTCGTCATTTTTACCCTGTGGAACCTGCTGCACACCGAAACTGTACGCACGGCAGACTGCGTTGGTGACATCAACACTGAGCAATCAGCGAACAACCGGTCGTGCACTGCCCTCATGGATGCTTCTTACCGCCGTGGCACTCGTTGCGGTTAATCTCCGGCCGCTTTTATCCAGTCTTCCCACCGTCGCAAGTAATATCGTGGACACCACCGGTTGGAGCGCGGCAACAATTGGAATCCTTACCACCATACCTGTGTTGTGCATGGGCCTATTCGCACTTGCGGTTCCCGCTCTCGCGATGCGCTTTGGTCGTAAGTATTTAGTAATATTTGCCTTGATTTCCCTTAGTGCATCGGCATTACTTCGAGCAATCGAAGGAGTTCCCGGGCTGTTGTTTGTCTCTGCATTTCTTGCAGGTGTCGGTATCGCATTTGCTGGCGGACTTATTCCGGGAATCATTCGAGAACAACTACCGCATTCAATCGGCCGAGCCACCTCCATATGGACAACCGCTTTGGCTGGTGGGGCAGCCCTTGGCGGCGCATTCACCGTTCCACTTGCTAATTGGCTCGGTTCCTGGTCACTGGCGCTTGCATTCTGGGCTACACCTGCAATCATCGCTCTAGTTGTTTGGGCAGTAATCGAAAGAAGATCTGATCCTCATGATCGCCCAGGAACCATTGTTCGCATTCGCGAGTTGCCCTGGCGGAATAAAATTGCATGGGCCTTAGCGCTCAACATGACCTTCAATTCGATTATTTATTACAGCTCAATCGCTTGGATCGCGCCCTCCTACGAGGCGCGCGGGTGGACTCAAGAAAATGCCGGATGGCTTTTCGGACTCTTTACAACTGCACAAGTTCTCGCCGCATTCATTCTCGCCGGAATGGCTGTTCAAATGAAGCATCGCCGAACGCTATTCGTGACTGCGATCGGACTAACTTCTCTTGCACTCTTTGCGATTGCCTGGCTACCTGATTTTGCACCTTGGCTCACACTTCTACTCTTTGGATTCTTCTTGAGCGGCGGTTTCGCAATGACACTTGGGCTGCTCAGCGAATACAGCAGAGACTATGCCGGTGCTGCTCGACTAACGGCCATGGCCTTCTTTATTACGTACACGGTCGCCGCTGCAGGACCGTTAATTGCTGGCGCACTTTTAGACTTTTTTGACTCATGGCCATTGGTCTTTACCGTGCTTGGGGTTGCAGCTCTACTTCAGCTACTAACCGTTCTACCCCTTCGCCGTAATGTGTATGTCGACTAGAGCCTGCACGCATGAATGTTTGATACCAAAATGCCTTTAGCTCCAAGGGAGAACAGCTCGTCCATGATTCGGTGAACGTCAGCACTGAGTACCATCGAGCGCACCGCCGACCATTGCGGATCCTGCAGAGACGAAACAGTAGGCGACTCAATTCCGGGAGTGATCGCGCAAGCCTGCATCAGTCGGTTATTGGGAATATCGTAATCCACGAGAACGTAGGACCTAGCTACGTTAACACTATGTAGTCGCCGTTCGAAGGTCTCTTGTGCCTGTGAGGTCTGTAATTTTTCAGGGCGAATCAATATTGCTTCGGACTCCAAGATCGGATCACCGATTACCTCAAGACCAGCGACCCTCAGCGTTGTTCCTGTCGCAACCACGTCGGCTACGGCATCTGCGACACCAAGCGCGACCGCGTTTTCCACCGCACCGTCCAGTCGCACGATCTCGGCATTTATTGACCGTTCCGCCAACCACGAACGTAAGAGACCTTCATAGGATGTCGCGATTCGCATTCCATTGAGTTGATCGTGCGTGCTCATAGTTCCTTTCGGAACGGCTACTCGAAATGTTGATGGTGCAAACCCAAGTTGCATAATCTCTTCCGCGCGTGCCCCGCTGTCAAGCAGCATGTCACGGCCAGTAATCCCAAGGTCAATGGTTCCTGCCCCAACATAGACGGCAACATCTTTGGGGCGAAGGAAAAAAAATTCAACGTCATTGGCTACGTCAGTGACTATCAAAGATCTCGGGTTGGCAGAGGCCAGATAGCCGGCTTCAATGAGAAGTTGTGCAGCAGGCTGAGCCAACTGTCCTTTGTTGGGAAGTGCGACCCGCAACATGGTTAATCCTTGATCTCTAGTGCTTGGTTTCGTGGTGAGCTAATTTATAGATTCTTATAGACGTCTGCCATGCTGACATTGTTGGCAAGCATGAGCAATTGCACATGATAGATCAGTTGAGAAATCTCAAGCGCCAGTGCTTCGTTGCCCTCGTACTCCGCTGCCATCCAGACTTCGGCTGCTTCTTCAACGATCTTCTTCCCTATTTCATGGGAGCCCGCCTGTAACAGTCGAACTGAACCAGAAGCCGTGTCACCTGTCGCAATTTTGTCCGACAACTCTAGGTAGAGGTCCTCAAATGATTTTCCCGGCGGTGTTTGTGTCACTGCCGCAGCCTAGCGAAACCCTGTCGGTGTTGATTTTACCGACAATTCAAAGTGGTCTTTGGACAGTAGAGCCATGGAAAGTGCTGCTTCAACCGCTTCTGCTCCCTTGTCCTCACGCGACTGCGGTAAGCCCGCACGGTCAAGCGCCTGAACCTCATTTTCCACGGTGAGCAACCCAAAACCAATTGGCATACGCGTATCAAGTCCAACGCGGGTCAATCCCTGTGTGGCAGCGCTGCACACGTAGTCAAAATGCGGAGTGCCACCTTGAATCACGACCCCAAGCGCAACGAGAGCATCGAATTTTTCGCTTCGTGCAGCGAGCTGTGTCCCAAGTGGTAACTCGAACGCACCTGGCACCCTGATCACTTCACACGTCGCCCCTGAACTTTCACACAGCCGAGTAGCACCGTCGATTAAGCCGTTCATGACCACCTCATGCCACCTTGCCGCAACGATCCCAACGTGAAGTCCCTGTGCGTTGAGCTCGGACCTCGGTGCGTTTCCGCCACTCATTAATTCTCCTTCGCAGGTGTAAACGCGAGAATACGTTCAACGTATTTTGCGAGTGCGTCAACCTCAAGATTGACGTGATCGCCGACTGAAATAGTTCCTAAAGTTGTATCTCGCAAGGTGGTCGGGATCAATGAGACACTAAACCAAGGTGCCGTTTCAGTGGCCTCGCTCACCTGGACAACGGTCAATGACACACCACTCACCGTGATGGAGCCCTTTTCAACCACGTAACGTGCAATGCTTGTTGGCAAATCACACGTGATGAGCGTCCAGTCTTCACTGGGTTCAATACTGCGAACTGTTGCAATTGCATCAACGTGGCCTTGCACTATGTGACCACCGAGACGACCCGACAGCGGCATTGCTCGCTCGATATTGACCCGATCACCCGGGGTCAAGTTACCCAAGGAGCTTCTCTTGAGCGTTTCATGCATCAGGTCGGCTGAGAAATTATCCGAGTCAAACTCAGTGACAGTGAGACACACACCATTTACTGCAATTGATGCACCGATTGCTGCGTCCGAGAGCACAACTGGAGCCGAGAAAGTTATGCGGGAGGAATCTGAAGTTGGGTTGATTGAGAGAACAGAGCCCGTAGTTTCAATTATTCCGGTAAACATGGCACAACTCTACCCCTTACCCGACCGCACCGATCTGTACAAGGTCTGGACCCAACACAAATGTTGACGTGACACGGATGAGATTCATGAAAGGTTCCGGCGTGACCAACGAACGGGGCCCAGAACCAAAAGTCACCGGAGATGTGATGCTGATTACTTCATTGATGCAGCCCACCTCAACGAAGGCAGCCGCCAGCGTTGGTCCACCTTCCAAAAGGACATGATTGACACCCAATGAAGCCAATGAGCGCAGTGCTTGCTCCGGGTCTCGAGTAGCGAGATGGTGAAACCCTGCTGGCGCAACTTCACGGATCCCCATTACCGCTCGAATGGGCTGCACTTCTTTGAGTGTTCCGTCAGGATTTCGCGCGGTGAGACTCGGATGATCCACCATGAAGGTGCTGGTCCCGACCACAATTGCACCCACTTTAGCCCGGAACTCCTGCATGTAGGCGTTCGCCGAGTCCCCGCTGATTGAAGTGCGCTCCCCAAATTGCGCGGAAACCCGTCCGTCGAGACTTTGAGAAAATTTCCAAGTGACAAATGGCAGCCCTGTTTTCACCCGGTGATTCCACTCACGATTCACTTTCGTTGCTTGATCAGACTTGACCCCTCCGCTTACCTCTAGGCCCGATTTTCGCAGGACCTCTCCTCCCCTGCCCGCTTCCTTTGTGGGGTCGGTCGCCGCATAAAAGACCCTACTCACACCTGCCTCAATGATCGCCTGGGTGCACGGCGGGGTACGGCCAAAATGTGAGCAAGGCTCCAATGAGACGTAAAGGTCCGATCCCTCTGCGGAATTTCCAGCAGCGGCAAGTGCCTCTACTTCGGCGTGCGGTGTCCCTGCACCATGGTGGTATCCCACTCCCACAACGACCCCATCCAAAACGCACACCGCACCAACGCGGGGATTCGATGAGTAGGGACCTAACTCTGCCAGTCGGATCGCTTCGTCTATAAAACGTGGTTCCAAATTCGATTACTCCCCCACCAAAGCCTTGAGATCACGGACCACTTGAGCCGGATCTTCACTCGAGTACACGCATGACCCTGCAACAAATACGTTTGCGCCAGCTTGCTTGCACTCCAAGATCGTGTTGTGAGAAACCCCGCCGTCCACTTCAATCCACAGTTTCGCTCCGCCGAGCTCATGAGCACGGCTGACTTTGGGCATCATGTCGCTCATGAATGCCTGACCACCGAAACCAGGTTCAACGGTCATGATCAAGACCATGTCCAAATGTTCAAGTACGCCGTCCAAAGATTCAAGCGGCGTCCCAGGCTTCAATGCGGCAGCTGCCCTGGCACCCGTGGATTTAATGTTTTTGGCCAGCAAAACCGGGTCTTTGGCTGCTTCAATGTGAAATGTCACCGAATATGCTCCGGCATCACCATAGGCGGGCGCCCAACGATCGGGGTCAGTGATCATGAGATGAACGTCAGCTGGCAGGGATGTCTGCTCGATAACCCGCTGCACGACCGGTAAGCCAAAAGTGAGGTTTGGGACGAAGTGGTTGTCCATTACATCAAGGTGAATCAGATCCGCGACACCTTCGACTTTTGCGATCTCCTCACTCAACCTGCCCAGATCGCTGTTCAGCACACTCGGTGAAATCAACATGCGTGAACACTAACGCCCATGTTTCATACTCGACGGAGTAACGCGAAGAACATTGCGTCGGTTCCATGGATATGTGGCCACAGTTGGACATAAGGACCTTCACCCAAATCGCTTACGCCAGGGAAAAGCCCGCGGGCATCTTCTAACTGAACATTTGATCGCGCTTCCAGGACACTTTCAACAACCGCCCACGTCTCCTGAACATACGGAGAACAGGTGACATAGGCGATTACTCCTCCAATGCGGGTTGAATCGATTGCCGACAGAAGCAAATCTTCTTGTAGGTCAGTCAATGCAAGAGTTTCTCTTTTTGTTTTACGCCAACGCGCTTCAGGTCTGCGTCTCAGTGCACCTAGTCCCGAGCAAGGAGCGTCGAGTAACACCCTGTCGAAGAATCGGTTGCCCCATGGCCGTTCACGCGCGTCGCCCGTGATCAACGAAGCTGCAGGTCCAACAATCTTGCTCATGAGGTCAACGCGATGCTGATGCAGTTCGACCGCTATGAATTCAACGCCCGCAGGTACCGAATCGGAAATAAGTGCTGCCTTGCCACCTGGCCCCGCGCACATGTCTAGCCAGGCACTTTCAGCTCCTGTCGGTTGCGCCAACAGAAATGCCTGGGCTACGAGCTGACTACCTTCGTCTTGGACAATCGCGCTTCCATCGCGTACTTGCTCGACATCTAGCGGGATAACGTCGCAGAGAATTCGAGCTTGTTCACTCCAACGCCCAGGAATTGTTCCTGGGATGTCTTTCTCACCCTCGCGAACCGCTATAACTGGATCCACCGCCATATTGTTTGCAATCAATAACCTTTCAAGTTCACTCGAGGCGAGCCCGTTCCTTTCCAACGCTTCTTCGAATGCCGACACGATCCAGTCTTGGTGTGAGTAACGATTTCCCAGACTTAATGTGTCAAGGTCAAATTCAGTTCGCGTGATGCACCGCAGAACCGCGTTGACGAAACCGACCCGAGCTTTAACGTGACTGGCGTCTTTGCCCCTTGACGTTACCCGTGCCAGCGATCCGCAGGTGTCCACAGCAGCGTGATCTGGTACCCGCATTGCATAGATTTGGTGAATTCCCAGCCGAAGGATGTCAACGACTTCAGGTTCAACGTCTACGAGGGCGCGGGTTGAGCAATTTTGCGCCATGGCGTCGTAGAGTATTTGGTTTCTCAAGACACCGTAAGCAAGTTCAACCGTAAAGGCTGCGTCTCGCCCATTGAGTTTGTATTTTCGGAGCACCTGCGGCAAAGCTAGGTTTGCATAAGCGCCGTCGTCGCGAACCAGCCTTAACAATTCAAGTGCCGCCAATCGGGGTTGATCACCGATTGGGAATGCAATTGTCGCTTCTTCCATTAGAAAAATCTCACCACTTCCGTGCGCAATCCGCGCACCCAGTCCATTGAATTCATGAATTTCTTTCCTGCAGGCTTAACGTGAGTAAGTTCGAGTGCATACGTTGCGCTGCCAACGAGCACCCGTCGGCCTTCGACACTGAGAGTCCCTGGTTCAAGTTGCACATCGCGATCGATGCTTACGGGAGCAAGCACAAGTGATTGTTCCGCATCCCCGACCGTAAACCGTGTCCAGGCGCCAGGCTTTGGAGTCATGGCGCGTATTCGCCGATCGATTTCGATGGCCGGACTTCGCCAGTCAATTAGTGCATCCAATTTTGTAATTTTCGGTGCGAATGTAGCTAAATCATGCTGCTGTGGGACCGCGGTGATTTCGCCAGCCTCCAGTGCATCGATGGTTACTTTGAGTAGTTGCGCACCAGCGTTCGCGAGGGATGTGAGCAGTTCGCCACTCGTAGCTTTGGGGTCAATCGGCTGTGTGAGGTGACCAAGCACCGGTCCACTGTCCATTCCTGCATCAATGCGAAATGTAGTTGCACCCGTGATCGAGTCTCCGTGCCAAATACTGTGCTGAACTGGCGCGGCCCCCCTCCAATCAGGGAGGAGTGAGAAATGCACGTTGATCCAGCCCAAAGGTGGGATGTCTAACATGCTCTGTGGAATAAGCTGGCCGTAGGCCACTACCGGGATCGCATCCGGCTTCAGATCGATGAGAACGGAAGCGATCTCTTTGATCGAGTCTGGGTGGAGAATTTCAATACCTTGATCCCGCGCGAATTCTTGAACGGGGCTTGGGCGCACTTCCCTGCCCCGACCTGACTTTGCCGGTGGTTGGGCTATCACGGCGAGGACTTCATGCTCTGAGTCCAGGAGTGTGGCTAATGAAGGTACCGCTACTTCAGGGGTTCCCGCAAAGACTAATTTCAATTTACATCCACTTTTGCGAAATAGCGTGAGGACTTGTCTTGAGTACTAAATCGTCACCGAACCACTCGCTGGCCCGGATCTCTTTCATGGCCTCTTTGCGTTCTTCGGGTCCCAGTCGATCAATGAAAATAATGCCGTCAAGGTGGTCTGTTTCATGTTGAACACAACGCGCCAGTAGGTCCGAACCGATCAATTCAATGGGATCTCCGTACATGTTGAATCCTTGAGCAACCACACTGCGGGACCTTGGAGTATCAAATGAGAGACCGGGTAAGGACAGGCAACCTTCCTCCCCTAACTCCGTATCTTCGGAAAGAGTCAGACTGGGATTCACAACGTGACCTAGTTCGTCGTCTACCCAGTAGGTGAATACCCGGAGTGAAACACCCAATTGAGGCGCCGCAAGGCCAACGCCTGGCGCTTCTTGCATAGTGTCAATTAAATCCGCCACCAATTTGTGCAATTCCTTGTCGAAATCAACGACTTCAGTTGCAGGGGTCCGCAAAACAGGGTCACCAAAGATTCGAATGGGTTGTATCGCCATGAGTTGAGTCTAGGACATGTTGAGGTAGCTTAGAAATCACGCGGATCAATGTGAACTCGAACAAATGAATTTTTTGGATCTGTCGATCGTGATCGCATGATCTGATTCAAAACCAGCGAAAGGGTGTTGCCGCTCCCCCTGGGCACTATGAGGAAAACCTGCGTACTTTCTCCTTCAATGGGTCCAAGAATGCGGGCCTGAACCAATTTCTCCACTTCGATCGCAATGCTCATTACGGCCTCGCGATCCCCGATCAATTGGGCCACGCGCACCGACGGTGGTAAGTGGGCCAGAGTTCGATCAGCTATCTCACGAGTGGCAAACCAAGAACTGTCCCATCTCGCCAACGCTTGGCTTTCCCGCCCTCCTAGATCACCCGTAACAACTATGGGGGCTCCAGGGCGTGAGCGAACCGCAGCTGAAAAGATTCGGCGCAATAGGGATTCGCTCGCGGTCAGGGAAACCGATTGGGGAAAGACGTCCAAGATGACGATGGCCGCGAATCCATTTTCCGCGAATGGTTCAGCACCTTGAGTCGCCACCACAATCCGTGGTTGCGCATCTACGTTGGACACAACGTGCTCCTGCTGAGACCACAACACCGGGGTGCCAGCAAATGCTCGACCTAACTCTTCAGCCGTTCGTTCGGCACCTATAGCCAACGCCCGAATCTCTGTACCACCACAGTCACAGTGCCATCCGCCGCTACCGCACCGACTACACATCAAGACTTCACCCGGCAGGTTCCGATTCCTTTGGTGAATCGCCCCACCACATGAACAGACCGCTCGTTCGCCGCACCGTGTGCATAGGAAAGCTGGGATGTAGCCGCGGCGCCCCACCGAGACGAGAACGGGACCACCTGCGATAGCAGACTTAATAGCTTGCCAAGCCAACTGCGGAATCCGTGAATGATGCGGATCCCGTTCAATCGCGGTCTCGGTGAGTGTGCGCACTTGTGCTCGAACCGATTCAATAACGCTCTTGCTGGACGAAATACTTTCGCACCAACCAGATTCACACCAGGACTGCGTAACCACTGAGCGAGAGTAGCCACCCACAAAGAGTGAACAGCCCGTTATGTGGCTGCGCAGTGCAGCGACTTCACGCGCATCCCAGTACGGCGCATGGGCGTCGCAATACGCGTCATTGAAGTCGTCCCACATAATGACGGCCGAGAGATTTTCAACAGGTGCGAACACCGCTGAACGCGTCCCAATCACTATGCGTCTGTGACCAGATGCAACTTCCAAGAAGTTTTGATACCGCTGCCCGGCACTCAAATGGGTCGAAATTGCCACAGAATTCGGAATCACCGACACCAATCGATCGACTGAACCGGCATCGGGTACTAAAAGAATGACCCCGGCTTGAGAGTCTGCTTCCAGCACCGCGGAGACTAGCTCAGCCATTTCTTCCCACCACAATGACGCGGGTGCACTCGACCACACTGCTCGAATACTCTCTGCCCCTTTAATTCTCTGAATCAACTCGGGGCCTTGGTCGTACAACTCCCAGTTCCCTGCTGTCAATGAACTATCCGTTGAAATATGCGTTTTGGAACTGGATGCTTCGCGTGTCGTACCGGAGCTTGCTGTCCCAGCGCGTGATTTGGTTGGGACTGCAGCTCGAACTACGTCCCAGAACATACCGACGTAACGCTCCGTAACGGCATGTACCAACTCGAGAGTCTCAGAAGTCAGTGCCGGACCAACTGCCCGTTCAATAGCTGCAAGCTTGGCGAATTCAGATTCTGCAGCCCGCCCCACCACTATCGCGTCGGTGAGTTTGCCCCCAAACCGAACACGGACTCGATTCCCAACGAGGCATTTGGAATTCAGAGCAGCTGGCACCAAATAGTCGAAGTCGCGATCAAGATGCGAGACGGGCACGTTCACCCGCACCCTCGCAATGGGATTTACCTCCGCGTACTCCACAATTTTCTTGGAGAGGGGTTTAACTCGAGTACGCGCCGCTGGAAAGTCAGCCAATAGGTAGAGCTGATCACCGGATTCCATGTGTAGCTACCAACGACCGTGTCACCACTACTAGGGATCTGCAACTAGCTCTTAATCGCGCCCGCGAGCGCATCTGCCCGGTCAAGTCGCTCCCAAGTAAAGAGCCCGTCCTTGGCTGGCCTACCGAAGTGACCGTAGGCGGCCGTTTCTCGGTAGATCGGGCGTAAGAGCTCAAGGTCTCGAATAATCGCGGCCGGGCGAAGGTCGAAAACACTAAGGACTGCCTGCTGGATTGCTTCGTCGGGCACTACTCCCGTACCGAAGGTCTCAACAAAAACGCCAACGGGGTGAGCTTTACCGATTGCGTAGGCGACCTGCACTTCACAACGTGTGGCCAAACCAGCCGACACTACGTTCTTAGCCACCCAACGCATTGCATATGCCGCGGAGCGGTCAACCTTTGAAGGGTCCTTGCCTGAGAAAGCACCACCACCGTGACGCGCCATTCCACCATAAGTGTCAACAATAATTTTGCGGCCGGTTAATCCTGCATCACCCATAGGTCCACCTACAACAAATTTACCCGTGGGGTTTACGAGCAAACGAACATTTGATGAGTCGAGGTCAATTCCAGCCAAGATGGGATCGACAACAAATTTCTTTACTTCGGGGGAAAGCTGACCCTCAAGGTCAATTCCCTCCTCATGTTGGCTGCTCACAACAATCGTCTCCACATGAAGTGGTTGATCATTTTCGTCGTAGGCAATCGTGACCTGGGTCTTGCCATCGGGGCGGAGGTACGACATTTGTCCGGACTTGCGAACCAGTGAGAGTTGTTCAGCTAACTTATGCGCGAGTGAAACTGGCAGGGGCATTAACTCGGTGGTGTCCATGCAGGCGTAACCGAACATGAGACCTTGGTCGCCAGCACCTTGACGGTCAAGGGGATCAACGCTACCGCCCTCGCGTTCCTCAATTGCATCGTTGACGCCTTGCGAAATGTCCGGGGACTGCTGCCCGATCGAGACGGAGACTCCACAGGACCCGCCGTCAAAGCCCTTTTCAGAACTGTCGTACCCGATTTCTAGAACGGTGTCTCGAACCAGATTCATAACGTCGGCGAAACCCTCGGTTGTCACTTCCCCGGCGACGTGAACCTGTCCGGTGGTGAGCATGGTTTCAACTGCAACACGGCTTGTCGGATCCTGGCGCAAAAGGTCGTCGAGGATTGCATCGCTGATTTGATCCGCCATTTTGTCAGGATGGCCCTCGGTGACCGACTCCGAAGTAAATAGACGATGCGCCACGTGTTTCCCCTTTGCGTTGTTATAAGTGTGTGTGCGTTACATGTATGTGCGTTAGGTGCCTGATGGTGCTGTGAAGTCTACCCCCTTCAGCATTGCAGAAAGCCGATGAACCACAGCATGGGCCACATCTAATTTTGAGCCTTTGATTGGGCCAATGAAGTTTTCATCTTCTACCATGTGGATTTCTGTTTCCTCTGACCCAAATATCGCACCGTGGTTGACATTGTTGGCAATAATTAAGTCGGCTCCTTTTGACGTGAGCTTTCCTTGCGCCAGTGAAACCAACTCGTTTATATTCGCTGTGGTTTCGGCCGCAAAACCAATCATGATGGGCCCAACTCCTGGTGTTCGGCGTCCACAGAGATCTGCCAATATGTCAGTTGTTTGCTCCAGTTCGAGATTTTGGGTACCGAGAGCCTTCTTGATTTTATTCGCCGACGTCGTAGTTGGACGAAAATCAGCCACCGCGGCCGCCATAATGACAAAATCCGGCTGTTCGTCGAGAACGGCAACAAGTGCCTTATGCATCTGTTCGCCGCTCAAAGCGTGAATAGTTTCAACCCCTGCAGGGGGATCAATATCCATGTGGCCTGCAACCAAGGTCACCTTTGCTCCAGCAGCTAAAGCCGCCCTGGCTAAGGCTACGCCTTGTTTTCCACTACTGCGATTTCCGATGAAACGAACGGGGTCCCATTCCTCTTGGGTTCCGCCAGCACTGATTACTACATGTTTGCCTAAGAGCGCACCAGTGTTTGCATTGAACTGGGCTTCAACGCAGTCAGCGATCTGTGTGGGAGACGGTAACCGTCCCCGCCCGATGTCGGCGCCGGTCAAAGGGCCGGTATCAGGGTCGAGAACTATATAGCCGCGTTTTCTCAGAACATCTACATTTGTCCTGGTCGCTGGATGCTCCCACATTTGAGTGTGCATGGCGGGTGCCAGAACGACAGGCGCGGTTGCGGTCAGCAAAATGTTTGACAGCAGATCACTTGCAATCCCATGTGTCACGCGGGCTAAAAAGTCCGCCGTGGTCGGTGCAATGACCACCAGGTCGGCGCCGATTCCTTCGGCCACGTGGGTGACCGCTCCAGCGCCATCCCACAAACTGGTGCCTACGGGATTCCCGGAAAGCGCCTCGAAGGTGGGCTTACCCACGAATCTCAAAGCATTTGCGGTCGGCACGACGTGCACGTCGTGCCCGCTCTGAGTTAGCAGGCGGAGAAGTTCGACGGATTTGTATGCGGCTATGCCACCACACACGCCCAGGATTACCCGAGGCAAGTTAGTCCTTTTCAACCTCGACGCTGGAAACCGTCAGGCCGTTATCGGTTCCGCCGGAAGCAATCGGTGAGTCTGGTGTGGTGGGAACCGAGGTCAACAGACCCGCATCAATCTCACGAAGTGAGATAGACAGTGGCTTTTCTTGAGCGTGGGTCTCAACGAGGGGTCCGATGTATTCCAAGAGGCCTTCGCCTAGTTGGGCGTAATAGGCATTGATCTGACGCGCACGTTTGGCGGCGTAACTGACCAAAGAATACTTGGAGTCCGTCTTGGTCAACAGGTCGTCGATGGAGGGATGGGTAATACCTTCAGGGCGTGCGTTCATGAATCCTCATTTCAGGGGTCAATGCACAAGTCTAGCAAGGCCATCGCGGTCGCTCTTACATCGGCGTTCACGAGGACGTGGTCAAACTCTGGCATCGCAGCCAACTCTTCATGGGCAATCTCAAGCCTGGCGCTCAAAGCGTCTGTGCTTTCCGTGCCTCGGCCACGCAAACGTGCATCAAGTTCCCCAATGCTCGGCGGTGCGATGAACACCAAGGTTGCGTCCGGGGCACTTTCCCGAACTTGGCGGGCACCTTGAACTTCAATTTCCAAAATTACTGGAACCCCAGCCTCGCGACGAGCCTGAACTGGCGCGCTCGGCGTTCCATACTTATTTCCCGCGTATTGTGCCCATTCGAGCATGTGCCCAGATTCGACCATCTGGACAAATTCGGAATCCGAAACAAATGAATAGGAGACGCCGTCAACCTCACCCTCTCTCGGTGCGCGGGTAGTAGCCGAGACCGAAAGCCACAATTTTGGACTGAGCCCAAGGGCTTGAGCAACTACGGTACTTTTCCCAACGCCTGAGGGACCAGAAACAACAAGGAGCGGGGCCAGTTGGTCTAAGCCTGTAGCCCCTCCTGCACTATTTTTCACTTCACACCAATAATTTCATTGGCGATGCCGAGAGCCGCCGCTTTCATGCTCGGAGCGGCGGTAATTGGCCGTCCGATCACGAGCAGGTCGGCTCCTGCTTCTAATGCTTGACCCGGAGTCATGACTCTTTTTTGATCATTGAGAGCAGACCCCGCTGGGCGCACGCCAGGTGTGATGAGCACAATTTCTGGCCCAACTTCACTTCGGACACGCGTCACTTCATGGGGTGAACAGACAATGGCTCGAGCACCTGCACCAACAGCTGAAACGGCCTGACGCACGACGGTGTCCTGTGCGGGTGTGTGTAGTCCAACTTCGAACAATATTTGGTCGTTAAGGCTTGTGAGAACGGTAACCGCAGTGATCCAAGTATGGGGCAGGGCTTCACATGCCGCACTTACCATGTCGGGTCCACCGGAAGCATGAACCGTTAAGAATTTAGGCGAGTAGCGCGCTAATGCAGCCGCGGCGCCCGCAACCGTATTAGGGATGTCATGTAATTTTACGTCCAAGAAAAGGTCGCAGCCGCTTTGCTGAACAATTTCAATGGCAGCCTCACCATTACGGTAAAAGGTCTCCAGCCCAATTTTTTGGGTGGAAACAACGTCACTTGTCTGTAGAACCCATTCCCGTAAATCTGCAAGTTCAAGGGCGTCGAGTGCCAGCGCAATTGGAGCTTTTCCCATTTACTACCCGCTTCCCCGAAAACCTATTCGGAAATAAAGTCCCACTCGGTCTCAGAGTCTTCTGCCGCACTTGAGGGTGCTTCTTCCATCGAGGCAATATCGGCTTCGCGATGAGCATATGAGACTGCCTGTGCCAGGCTGGTGAACCCCCTACTTGCCAGTTCCTGTTGCAATTCTGTTTGGATGCGCATCGGAGCAGAAGGATCGTTGAAAATTGAAGTCCCAACAGAGATGGCGTTAGCTCCTGCAAGAATGAATTCCAGAGCATCATGTCCGCTGCGAATCCCTCCCATGCCAATAATGGGCAAGTCAGGTAAAGCACTTCTGATCTGCCATACGCACCGAACGGCAACAGGTCTGATGGCTGGGCCCGAGACCCCGCCCGTGACTCCCGCCAGCGCTGGTCGCATGGTGGTGGTGTTGATCACCATTCCCAGTAGCGTGTTAATTACCGAGACCCCCGTTGCACCTGCCTGGGAAACTGATCTCGCAATGTCAACAATGTCGGTTACATCGG
The DNA here is from genome assembly GCA_002469525.1 of Actinobacteria bacterium UBA7422. GTDB lineage: Bacteria > Actinomycetota > Actinomycetes > S36-B12 > S36-B12 > UBA4592. The sequence goes on along the minus strand of DKME01000066.1, from coordinate 39,381 downwards.
GTGACAGTTTTGCAAAAATCGGGATCTTGCTGTCACTATTTCGACGTACCGTCTGAACTACCTGCGCCGCAGAGTCAGGCCTACAGGCAAATACTTGACCACGGTCCTCCACATTGGGACAGGAAATATTGACTTCAATTGCGTCAAACCCACCTGCGATCCGAAGCTTGGCCGCAACTTTGCCGAATTCTTCGGCCGTGCCACCAGCAATGGACACAATTGTTCTGGCTCCGCGCTGGCGGAGCCACACCAGATCGTTTTCAATGAAACTTTCAACACCTGGACCTTGTAATCCAATGGAATTCAGCATGCCGCTCGGCGTTTCCGCCATGCGAGGAGTCGCCCGCCCAGAGCGCGGAGCCAACATGATGCTTTTGGTCACAATGCCACCGATTTGCGTGATATCGAAGTAATTGTCAAGTTCACGACCCGCTGCAGCGCAACCTGATGCTGTAAGGATTGCAGAAGGGATCTCAAGTGAGCCTAGGGTCGCCCTCAGATCACAACGAGCATTCCCGTAGTTCCCTGAAACATTGCCAGATGAAACTATTTTTCTGGTCATGAACGCAGCGCCTCGCTGCCCCACGTGCCTTCAGGGACCGTTCCTATCTCAGACCATCGGACCCGGTCACCGCGAAAAATAGGCCCGTCGACACAGGAACGCAGCATTCGCGTAATTCCGTCTTCGCCGATCACTGGGAGGACACAAGTCATGCATACGCCAATGCCACAAGCCATGGATTCTTCAACCGAACATTGACTGAACACCTTTCGAGCCATTGATTCGGCTGCGACACTCGCCAACATAGGCATTGGGCCACATGCGTAAACGACATCAACTTGCGAGGTATCCAAGGTAGNNCTTCAAGACGTCAGTTACTCGCCCTCGGACTCCGGCCGTACCGTCCTCGGTCGTCAAGGTCAGGGAAGTCGACACCCTCTTGAGTTCGAGACCTCCGTATAGCTTGTCCTCGGTTGAAGCACCAACAATGGTGTCGACGCGGCAACCACGATCGCGCAAACTCTCTGCCAGCAAAATGAGTGGAGCTGATCCGTATCCACCCCCAACCAGAACACAGGTCACGGGCTTTGTGGGAAGGGTGAAGGGCTTACCTAGAGGACCGACCAAATCAAGTGGATCGTGTCGTCTTAGTTTCGTGAGCCAATTCGTGCCTAAGCCCACAGGAGAAACAACGAACTCTAATGTTCCGCCATACATGCCGCGCGATTGGACACGTTGGATTGCAAAGGATCTGCGAAGGATCATGGAACTTTCCTGGCCGCCCATTCCAACCGTGATGAATTGCCCCGGTTGAGTTCGTTCGGCAACACCGGGTGCGGTTACGGACATCAGGAAATACTTTCCAGTCCGCTGGACGTCAAGAACTTCACCCTTGACTTGAATTGCTCCGGAATTCATGGACGCCACGCTACACGTTCTCCCAGCGAACATTCCGTGCATGCTCTTGGATCGACTTCACTTCTCGTTGGTCGTGAAGTAGTGACTCAATCCCTTGTACGGCCGCAGCTAAACCTTGGACTGTCGTGATGCAGGGCACTCCTCGGAAAACTGCCGCCGTTCGAATTTCATAGCCGTCTTTTCGTGGGCCAACACCGTATGGAGTGTTAATGATCAAGTCGATGTCACCGCTATGGATCGAATCAACGGCCGTCGGTTCACCGTGTGGTCCCTTACCCTCGAATTGCTTTCGAATGACCCGAACGGGAATGCCATTGCGTTGCAAAATATCGGCCGTGCCTTCAGTTGCCACGATGTCAAAGCCAAGATCGGAGAGCCGCTTCACCGGGAATATTGCTGAGCGTTTATCTCTGTTGGCTAATGAAACAAACGCTGTTCCTTGGGTAGGCAGCCCGCCAGCAAATGCAGCGACCTGCGACTTCGCGAACGCCACCCCGAAAGATGCGTCAATACCCATAACTTCGCCTGTTGACTTCATTTCCGGACCCAGAACGGTGTCCACGCCATGAAAACGACCGAATGGCAACACTGCTTCTTTGACCGAAACGGGGCTTCCAGCAGGAAGCCGCCCGCCGTCTCCCTGCATGGGCAGTACGCCTTGCGTTCGCAGCGACTCAATGGACTCACCCGCCATGATTCGAGCGGCTGCCTTTGCGATGGGCACACCTGTCGCCTTGGACACAAATGGAACTGTGCGAGATGCTCGCGGGTTCGCTTCTAAGATGTAAAGAACGTCTGCGGCGAGCGCAAATTGGATATTGATCAGCCCCAACACACCTACCCCGGCCGCAATTGCGTGTGTCGCGGCACGGATCCGATCGATCTCTTCTCGTCCCAACGTGATGGGTGGTAACACACACGCTGAGTCACCGGAATGAACACCGGCCTCTTCAATATGTTCCATCACGCCGGCAAGGTAGAGGTCGGTACCGTCAAATAGTGCGTCGACATCAATTTCAACGGCATCGTCGAGAAACCGATCAACGAGTACCGGATGTTCCGGGTTGATTTGCGTCGCTCGTTCGAGGTAGTCCTTGAGTTTTTCTTCCTCATAGACAATCTCCATGCCACGCCCACCCAAAACATAACTCGGGCGCACCAAAACTGGATACCCAATTCGATCAGCGATCTCACGTGCTTGCTCGAAAGACCTAGCAGTCCCGTGGGCGGGAGCCGGGACTTTCGCGGTGGCCAAAACCTGGGAAAACATTTGTCGGTCCTCTGCCATATGAATGGCCTGCGGTGACGTACCAATAATGGGTACTCCGGCATCGGCGAGTGGCTGCGCTAAACCTAGGGGGGTCTGTCCACCCAGTTGCACAATCACGCCAACAAGTTCACCTGCTTCACTCTCGGCCTCGATGACCGCCATGACATCTTCAAAAGTTAATGGCTCAAAGTAAAGCCGGTCAGAGGTGTCGTAGTCGGTAGACACTGTCTCTGGATTGCAATTAATCATGATGGTTTCGTATCCCGCTTCACGCAGCGTCATTGCCGCATGAACACACGAATAGTCAAATTCAATTCCCTGGCCAATTCGGTTAGGGCCTGAGCCAAGAATAATTATTTTGCGACGATCGCTGGGAACCACTTCGGTCTCAAAGTCAAAAGTTGAGTAGTGATACGGCGTATTCGCTTCAAACTCAGCAGCACAGGTGTCGACTGTTTTGAAAACAGGTCTTACACCAAGTTGCTTACGTAACTCCCTGATTTGAGCCTCTCCTACACCTCGCAGGGAGCCGAGTTGTAGATCGCTGAAGCCGAGTGACTTCGCTTCAAAGAGCATCGGTGCTAGTAAATCCCGCGCATCTCGTACTTGATCAGCCATCTCGTTGATTCGTTCAATTTGATCAAGGAACCACGGGTCTATATTTGTTGCTTCGTGAACCTGAGAATTCGAAGCACCCAGCCACAAGGCCCGTTGGGCAAGACTCAGTCGTGAATCATGCGGGCGTTTCATGTCTTCCAGCAATTTCGGAATTTCTGTTTCGTCGCGAGGCATTTCCCACGAAAAGATTGCGGACCTTTGTTCCGTTGAACGCAAGGCTTTTTGCAGCGCCTCGGGAAAGTTCCTCCCAATGGCCATTGCTTCCCCGACGCTTTTCATCGTGGTTGTCAGGGTGGTGTCGGCGCCGGGAAACTTTTCAAAGGCGAAGCGTGGAACTTTCACCACAATGTAATCGAGTGTTGGCTCGAAAGACGCGGGTGTTTTTTCCGTGATGTCATTCTGGATTTCGTCGAGTGAGTATCCGATCGCGAGTCGAGCAGCAATCTTGGCAATAGGAAAACCAGTTGCTTTGGAGGCCAATGCGGATGACCGAGAAACCCGTGGATTCATCTCAATGACAATCAAGCGTCCGTCGTCAGGATTAATGGCAAACTGAATATTGCAACCACCCGTGTCAACTCCAACAGCCCGAATAATGTCTATTCCAACGTCGCGGAGGCGCTGGAACTCACGGTCTGTCAGCGTGAGTGCCGGAGCGACCGTGATCGAGTCACCGGTGTGAACGCCCATGGGATCGACATTTTCGATTGAGCAGACGACCACAACATTGTCTTTGTAGTCACGCATTAATTCGAGTTCATATTCTTTCCAACCGATAATGGACTCTTCGAGAAGAATCTCAGAGGTGGGACTTGCCTTGAGTCCTAAACCCGCAATACTGAGTAAGTCTTCCTCGTTGTAGGCAATTCCAGATCCGGCCCCTCCCATGGTAAAGGAAGGTCGTACAACAACCGGATATCCAAGCTCACTGACACCGGCTAAGCAATCTTTCATTGTGTGGGCAATCCGGGACCGGGCACTTTCCGCACCAATCTCAGACACGATCGTGCGAAACTTCTCGCGATTCTCGCCGCGCTCAATAGCTTCAATGTCTGCACCAATTAACTCGACATTGTATTTCTCCAAGATTCCAGCTTTGTCGAGCTGGATAGCCGCGTTGAGCGCCGTCTGTCCACCCAGAGTTGGCAACAATGCATCGGGGCGCTCACGCGCAATAACCAATTCGAGGTACTCGGTCGTAATTGGTTCGATGTAGGTAGCGTCAGCAAACTCTGGGTCGGTCATGATCGTTGCCGGATTTGAATTCACCAAAATGACACGGATACCCTCTTCTCGCAAAACTCGACAAGCTTGGGTGCCCGAATAATCGAATTCACACGCTTGCCCAATAACGATTGGCCCTGAGCCAATCACCATGACTGATTTAATGTCGGCACGTTTAGGCATGTGAACCCATCTTGTCTAGAAAGCGGTCAAAGAGGTAGTCGGAGTCATGTGGACCGGCAGCGGCCTCGGGGTGATACTGAACGCTGAAAGCGTCTTGCTCGAGAAGTTCAATACCTTCCACGACGTTGTCGTTCAAACAAATATGCGAGATGCGTGCCCTTCCGAATTCGGTGTCAAATTCCAGAGATTCAGGAGCGCGAACCGCGAATCCATGGTTGTGCGCGGTTATTTCAACCTTTCCGGTAGTTAGGTCTTTCACCGGTTGGTTAATCCCTCGATGGCCGAACTGCATTTTGTATGTCTCGAGCCCTAATGCGCGACCAAGGATTTGATTCCCGAAGCAAATTCCGAATAGTGGCATCTTGACCCTTAGGGCTTGTTTAACTAATTCAACGGCGCTATCCGCCGTTGCCGGGTCACCAGGACCATTAGAAAGAAAGACGCCGTCGGGAGTCAACCCCATAATCTCACTCCAGGTCGTGTTCGCACTAACGATGTGAACTTCAATACCCCGCTCTGACATTCGCTGCGGCGTCATCGATTTGATGCCAAGGTCGATTGCCACGCAGGTGGCCTTCTTTTCACCTTCGGCTGAGATCACGTAGTTCTGCTTAGTGGTCACTCGGTCTGTAAAACTCGAACCGGCCATTTGAGGAGATTCATTGACTAGCGCGATCAGTTCGGAAAGATCTTCACTGTGGGCCCCCGTAAAAATTCCCATGCGCATTGCACCCCGTTCGCGGAGGTGGCGGGTGAGCGCCCGAGTATCAACTCCTTCAATTCCCACAATTGCATTGGCCTCTAGTTCCTGTGAAAGCGTTCCAGTTGATCGCCAATTGGACACGATCCGTGAGAGTTCCCGGACAACGAAACCAGAAGGCCACATGCGCCCCGATTCACGATCCTCAAGGTTTACACCGGTGTTTCCAATATGAGGAGCAGTCATGACCACTATCTGTCCGCAGTACGACGGATCGGTCAGTGTTTCTTGATAGCCGGTCATCCCTGTGGAAAACACTGCCTCACCGAAGACAGTTCCAACAGCTCCGAATGCCTTTCCCTCCTGCGAATAGCCATCTTCGAGTACAAGGATTGCTGAAGAAATTTTGCTCATTGGGCACTCATTTCACTTTGCAGTAACTCGATCAATTTTGCGTGCCCCGCAGCCGTGTCGGCTCTGACACCCGTCGCGATGCGATGCTCTCCGAGCTCCCACACGAAAATAATGACGCTGTCCTTGGCTCTCACGCTGCCGGCGATCCCCGATCCCAGAGTGACTTCCGCCAGCGAAGAGCGAGGGATGTACAAGGAATTCGCACCAGCACGATCAATCCAAATCCCCTCGGTATCCCAACTTACTTCCGCTCGAGAGCGGGTTCCCAAATCATGAACGAGCACCTTGGAAAGCCAGTGTCCGTGAACTGATGTGCCAAGGAAAAGTGCTTCTACGACTTCCCCTGGCTTGAAATCATGTGGCGCTTGGACCATGGGGGCTGGAATGTTGAACAGCCCAAGTCGCGCACCCCCACGCATTGACCGCCAACTCCGTCTCATGAGCAGAAGAATTCCAACGATGATCAAAACCATTAGTGCGACAAGGACAAGCCTTAGTGGCCATTGGGTGACTTCCATTGGTGTATTAGCCATTAATGGCACCGCCCTTTACCTGATGGATTCCTCTGTGGAACACGTCGGTTATTGACACCGGTAATTTCATCCCCGCGTACGGAGTATTTCCTGACAACGAAGCCAATGTGTCGGGGATCACCAAATATTCGGCCGACGGATTGATAAGTACAAGGTTCGCTGGCTCACCCACTGCAATGGGTCGCCCATGATTGACCGCACGACCAATCCTTGCCGGCGCGGTTGACATCCGGTCGCTGAGGACCCGCCAGTTCCAATTGTGGGTGTCCGCCATGTCTGCCATCGCGGCAACGACAACACCTAGTGCAGTCTCAAGCCCAAGCATGCCAAAAGCAGCACTATCCCACTCACAATCCTTTGCTTCATGTGGATGCGGTGCGTGGTCGGTTGCCACGATGTCAATTGTTCCATCGGCTAAAGCCTCTCGGAGGGCTAGTGTGTCCGCCCGCGTGCGCAGCGGTGGATTGACCTTGTATACCGGGTCAAAGTCACGAACAAGGTCTTCTGTGAGTAACAAGTGATGCGGGGTGACTTCCGCGGTTACGCGAACTCCCATTTCTTTGGCCCATCGGATAATTGCCACGCTTCCGGCTGTGGACACATGGCATATATGCAGCCTTGAGTCAACGTGTGATGCTAAGAGAACGTCACGGGCAATTATTGCTTCTTCTGCGACGGCTGGCCAGCCCGTCAGCCCAAGCACCCCGGAAAGTTCCCCCTCGTTCATTTGTGAACCTTGTGTAAGTCGAGGGTCCTGTGCATGTTGTGCGATTACGCCATCGAACGTTTTCACGTATTCCAGTGCACGGCGCATGAGCAAGGGATCAAATACGCAGTGACCGTCGTCGCTGAACACACTCACGCCGGCCGCAGATGTTGCCATAGCACCAAGCTCTGCCAGCGACTCTCCCCTAAGACCAACGCTGACAGCGCCGATCGGAATGACTTCGACTAATCCAACTTCTCGACCGATCCGCCACACTTGCTCAACAACACCGGCGGTGTCTGCAACGGGTGACGTGTTTGCCATGGCAAAGACTGCCGAGAACCCACCCAATGTCGCGGCTTTGGAACCGGAAGCGATTGTCTCGGCGTCTTCTCTGCCCGGTTCACGCAAATGCGTGTGCAGGTCAACGAATGAAGGTAAGCAAATGAGTCCCTCTGCCTGCACGATAACTTGGTCACCCGGTACAAGATCGGTTCCGATTTCGCTGATCTTGCCATTGACTATGCGAATGTCCTGAACGCCTTCCCCATAAATTTTGGCACCGCTAACAAGATATGAGTCAAGCGACACTTTGATCTCCTCCGATGAGCAGGTACATGACGGCCATTCGTACTTTCATGCCGTTGGACACTTGCTCGGCAATAACACTTTGGGTACTGTCTGCGACTTCAGCGGTGATCTCAACTCCGCGATTCATGGGCCCAGGGTGCATCACAATTGCATGAGCTGGAAGCCGTTGAGCTCGCGAGCGGTTAAGACCGAAAGCCCTAGTGTATTCCGGTTCGCTGGGGAAAAACGATCCGCTCATGCGTTCTTGTTGCACGCGCAGCATCATGATTACATCAAGATCGGGAAGTGGTTCGTCAAGGGAGTAATTCACCGTACAAGGCCAGCTCTCAATCCCCACTGGAAGCAGGGTAGGTGGACCAATCACGATTACCCGCGCCCCCAGACTGGCTAGGAGAAAAATATTCGAACGGGCGACGCGAGAGTGCAGTACATCTCCAACAATTCCAACGGTAAGTCCATTGAAGTTTATTGCTTCAGGCCTTAAGTGGGCCCGAATCGTGAATGCGTCACCTAGTGCTTGGGTCGGGTGTTCATGCTTGCCATCACCTGCATTGAGCACTCGAGTATCCAGCCAACCTGCATGAGCTAACCGGTGTGCTGCTCCAGGCGAAGAGTGTCTAATAACAATCATGTCCGCACCCATTGCGCCCAATGTTAAAGCCGTGTCTTTGAGGCTCTCTCCTTTGGAAACGCTGGAGCCTTTTGCCGAAAAGGTAACGACATCGGCCGAAAGTCTCTTCGCCGCGCGCTCAAATGAGAGGCGCGTGCGTGTTGAGTCTTCATAGAAGAGATTCACGACAGTCCTACCGCGCAAAGTCGGCAGCAGTTTTGCCCCAGCATCGCTTACGCGATCTAGTTCCCGTGCCGTGTCAAGAATTGTGAATGTTTGCTGTGGTGAAAGATCCTGGACCGAAATCAAATGTTTCATACTGAGTCCTGGTTTGGTTGAATCACGACTTGGTCGATCGAGTCAATTTCCTCGAGCAAAACCACAACTTCTTCCGTCAAAGATGTTGGGAGATTCTTTCCCACGTAATCAGCACGGATCGGTAACTCCCTGTGCCCACGGTCCACCAAGACTGCGAGTTGCACAACTGCCGGTCGCCCATACTCATTGAGTGCATCGAGCCCAGCTCTTATTGTTCGCCCAGAAAACAGGACGTCGTCCACCAGGATCACGGTCTTGCCGTCAATGCCGTGTCCAGGAATAATTGTTGGTTCAAGTGCTTTCGATGCCCGCAGTCGGAGATCGTCGCGGAAAAGTGTGACGTCAAGGGAACCCACTGGAATTACGATATTCTCGATCTCACCGACATTTTTTGCCAATCGCTGGGCGAGTGGTACTCCCCGTGTTGGGATTCCCATGATCACGAGATTGGAGACGTCTTTGACGTTTTCAACCACCTGATGTGCAAGCCTTCGCAATGCCCGCGAGATTTCTTCTGGGTCAGCCACAATGCGACCATTGGACTGTCGTGGGGTATCGCGTTCGTGGCTGTGAGCCTCGTGTCGTGTCATGAATTTCGCCCTTCCCCGCCTCACTGGACGGGC
>DKME01000066.1:23323-30131 GCA_002469525.1 Actinobacteria bacterium UBA7422 | reverse complement strand
CACCACGGGACGCGGTACCCATTTTGTGGACCCGCATTCCATTGGTGGTACCCGCAACCCCGGGTGGGACACCTGCAACAATAACTACACGCTCCCCTGCTGTAGCACGACCGATTTCGAGCAATGCTTTATCCACTTGGGCCACCATGTCGTCAGTGTGACTCACCTGTGGCACTAAAAACGTCTCCACACCCCATGTCAAAGAGAGCTGGCTTCGTACCCGTGGGTTTGGCGTGAAAGCTAGCAATCGAGTATGCGCGCGCCACCGTGAAATAAGCCGAGCGGAACGCCCAGTTTCAGTGAAAGCAATGAGGTATGTGGAACCCGTCCCCGCCGCAACGTCCACTGCCGCATGTGTGACCGCCCGCGCCGTAGACCCTGTCGGTGAGTCTTGCAGAGGTGGGATTCGATCCAATGCCTCTTCTTCCAAATGCTCGATAATTGTCGACATGGTCTCAACGGCATGAGCTGGCCTTACGCCAACGCTGGTCTCTCCCGAGAGCATCAGCGCGTCGGCTCCGTCGAGGACAGCATTTGCTACGTCGCTCACCTCGGCTCTGGTCGGTCGGCTTTCGGAGATCATCGAGTCCAACATCTGGGTCGCAACGATCACCGGCTTACCAGCCTCCCGGCACATTTGGATGGCCCGCTTTTGCACAAGTGGAACCATTTCAAGCGGGAGTTCGACTCCCAGATCCCCACGAGCCACCATTACTCCGTCAAACGCGGCAATAATGTCTTCGAGGTTGTCAACTGCCTGAGGTTTTTCCACTTTGGCGAGGACTGGGATTCGAATCCCTTCTTCGTCCATGATCGAATGCACGTCGTGGATGTCGGCCGAGGATCGCACAAACGACAGTGCAACTAGGTCGGCCCCATTGCGTAGTCCCCAACGCAAATCGTCGCGGTCTTTTTCCGAGAGGGCCGGAACACTTACCGAGACACCCGGCAGATTAAATCCCTTATTGTTGGAGACTATTCCGCCGTCGATCACGACCGTGTGCACGCGAGGCCCGACCACCTTGATCACTTGCAATTCGATTCGTCCGTCATCCACGAGGACTCGGTCCCCAGGGTTAACATCTCCCGGAAGCCCCGCAAAAGTTGTCGAGACCATGTTCGCATCCCCTGGACAATCCTCCGTGGTGACGATGAATTCTTCGCCCACCACTAACTCCACCGGTCCTGATGCAAATCGGCCGAGCCTGATTTTTGGACCTTGGAGGTCAACCAAAATTGCCACGCTGCGACCTGAGATATCAGAGGCCTCGCGAACCCAACGATAGGAATCGGCGTGATCTGCATGTTCGCCGTGCGAGAGGTTTAACCGAGCTACATCCATGCCAGCATTGACAAGTTCCAATACGCCCTCTGCGCTAGCAGTTGCTGGTCCCAGGGTCGCAACGATCTTGGCTCTTCTCATGAATACACCTTACTGTAAACGATTACACTCGAATCTTTATACAACAAGTGGTCGATCAAATGCCGTGATGGGGCGTGGAAGATTTGAACTGCCCATCAGGAATTGGTCAACGGCTGCAGCGGCTGCACGACCCTCTGCTATCGCCCACACGATAAGCGACTGGCCTCGACCAGCATCCCCTGCAACAAACACGCCTTCTGATTCTGTGGAAAAATCCTCGCCGCGCTTGATATTGCCACGTGAATCGAGTTCTAGTCCAAGCTGCTCAACGTAGGGAGCCGGCTCAGGGCCGGTGAATCCCATGGCTAATAACACGACGTCGGCTTTAAGAACTTGCTCGGTTCCGGGGACAACGGCAAAACTTCCGTCAACGAATTCAACTTCGGCAAGTTCGATTCCTGAAACCTTTTGGTTGTCTGCGCTGTGAAATTTTTGGGTTGACACCGAGAAGAGACGCTCTCCCCCCTCTTCGTGCGCGCTTGAAACCCGATAGATCATTGGGTAGGTCGGCCAAGGTGAGAACTCACTTCGTTCGGTACCTGGGTTAGGCATGATTTCCAATTGAGTCACGCTCGCGGCACCCTGGCGATGCGAGGTACCCAAACAGTCAGCCCCCGTATCACCCCCACCCAAAATCACGACGTGCTTTCCAGCCACGTCATAGGGAGACTCGGTGAGATCTCCTTCTTGAACGCGATTGGCAAGAGGCAAAAACTCCATCGCCTGATAAATGCCGTCTAGGTCCCGACCCGGAACTTCAAGTTCTCGTGCGACCGTCGAACCAACACACACGACCGTGGCGTCATAGCGATGCCTGAGGTCCGATCCGGTGAGGTCAACCCCAATCTCAATTCCAGCTCGAAACTTAACGCCTTCAGCCTCCAACTGACCGAGTCGCTGGTCAAGATGATGCTTCTCCATTTTGAACTCAGGAATTCCGTAGCGCAGTAGACCACCGATCCGGTCTGCACGTTCGAAGACTGCGACAGTGTGCCCCGCTCGCGCCAGTTGTTGGGCAGCTGCCAACCCGGCGGGGCCCGAACCGATTACAGCAACCGTTCGACCCGTCAAACTTTCAGGAGGAGCAGGACTAATCCATCCCGCTTGCCAGGCTCGGTCCACAATTGACACTTCGACCTGCTTTATCGTTACAGGGTCTTCGTTGATCCCTAGAACACACGCCGTCTCGCACGGCGCCGGGCACAAGCGTCCGGTGAATTCGGGGAAGTTGTTGGTTGCATGCAGGCGCTCAATCGCAGCGCCCCAATCACGGTCGTGAATTAACTCATTCCACTCAGGGATCAGGTTGCCCAATGGACACCCGTTGTGGCAGAAGGGAATGCCACAGTCCATACAACGGCCCGCCTGCAACTCCACGTCTCGCGCTTCAAAATCTTCGTATACTTCGCGCCAGTCACGAATCCTGACGTCCACTGGACGTCGCTTAGGAAGTTCTCGATCTGTAGTGAGGAAGCCTCGTGGATCACCCATTGTTACTCCTGACCTTGATTTCCATGATTAAATCCTGCTCATGATCGCCAACATGGGGTCTTCCCCACGGCTGAGTGCATCGGCTTCAATTTCAAGTACTTTTTTGTAGTCACGAGGAATCACTTTCGTGAATCGTGTCACCGAAGCTGCCCAGGTTGCAAGAAGCTCCCTGCCTTTTGTTGAATCGGTGTGGACAACGTGCTTTGTAATCAACTCGAAAAGTTCCAATGCGTCAATGTCATCGAGTTGATTCAGTTCAACCAATTCATGGTTAATTAGCGAAGGGTCCAGGTCGAGCAGATAGGCAATTCCACCTGACATGCCGGCGCCGAAGTTACGGCCCACCGGGCCTAGTACTGCAACGCGCCCGCCGGTCATGTACTCGCACCCGTGGTCACCGACGCCTTCGACGACAGCGTGAGCTCCTGAATTTCGGACACAGAATCTTTCACCGACTTTGCCTCGCAAGAATAATTCGCCAGAAGTCGCGCCGTACCCGATCACGTTGCCCGCTATCGTGTTTTCACCCGGTTCAAAGGGTGCGGTTGGATGCGGGTGTATGACGATTCGGCCTCCAGAAAGACCTTTTCCAACATAGTCGTTGGCGTCTCCAACTAGGTGGAGTGTTAACCCTTGCGGAATAAACGCACCAAAACTTTGTCCTGCCGACCCGGTGAACGAGATGTCGATTGTCCCGTCGGGCAAACCACCGCGTGTAGTTATTGCACTACCCAGCATCGTGCCAACAGTTCGATTCACATTCCTGATCGGGACTTCAATCTTCGTGGGCAGTCCTGATTCAAGTGCATCAGCGCTCATTGCAATTAACTCTTGATCAAGTGCGTGTTCCAAACCATGATCTTGGTCCTGCATGTGTCTACGATGGCCGAGGTCTTCCACGTTGGGGACGTGCAAGATTGGAGCGAGGTCCATGCCATCGGCTTTCCAGTGAGCTATCGCTCTATTCGTATTCAAGACTTCAACCTGACCGATCGCTTCGTCTAATGAGGTGAAGCCAAGCTCTGCTAGTAGCTCGCGAACTTCCTCAGCGATGTATTCAAAAAATGTCTCGACGAACTCTGGCTTTCCCGTGAACTTTTCACGCAAAACGGGATTCTGAGTGGCAACACCCACCGGGCATGTGTCCAAATGACATACGCGCATCATGATGCAGCCCATGACAACCAGAGGTGCTGTTGCGAAACCAAATTCTTCGGCCCCGAGAAGAGCCGCGATTACAACGTCGCGCCCAGTCTTGAGTTGACCATCGGCTTGAACAACCACCCTGTCGCGTAAACCGTTCAGCAGAAGAGTTTGTTGTGTCTCAGCCAGACCCAGTTCCCACGGGGCACCCGCATGTTTGAGAGAAGTCAGCGGAGAGGCACCTGTGCCACCGTCGTGCCCGGAAATCAAAATTACGTCTGCATGTGCTTTGGCCACACCTGCTGCGACCGTTCCCACTCCGACTTCTGCAACGAGTTTCACGTGAATTCGAGCCTGTGAATTTGCATTCTTTAAATCGTGGATCAACTGCGCCAAATCTTCAATGGAATAAATGTCATGGTGCGGTGGCGGCGAAATGAGCGTCACTCCAGGAGTCGAATGCCTAGTTTTGGCAATCCACGGATACACCTTGTGTCCTGGTAATTGCCCACCTTCACCCGGCTTGGCCCCCTGGGCCATTTTGATTTGAATGTCATCACTGTTGACCAAATATTCGCTGGTCACTCCGAATCGACCAGAGGCTACCTGCTTGATCGCTGATCGTTTCAGATCTCCATTCGGCATTGGTAAGAAGCGTTCTGAATCCTCACCGCCTTCACCCGTATTGGACTTTGCTCCAATTCGGTTCATTGCGATGGCCAACGTTTCGTGAGCCTCAGCCGAAATGGATCCATAGGACATGGCTCCCGTTGAAAATCTTTTGACGATGCTCTCGATTGACTCGACGTCCTGTATCGAAATGGGCTCTCGTTCTGAGTTGAACTCGAATAAACCCCGTAAAGTCATCAGTCGTTTCGACTGGTCATTGACCCGCGCCGTGTAGTCCTGAAAAATGTCGAAACGCTTGGACCTGGTTGCATGCTGGAGCCTAAACACTGTCTCAGGGTCGAATAGATGCGGTGATCCCTCACGACGCCACTGGTACTCACCTCCGTCACGTAGCGTTCGGTGGGACGGAGAAATCCCAGAAACGGGATAGGCATCCGCATGGCGTGCGGCGTTTTCCTCCGCGATTACATCAATTCCAATTCCCCCGAGTTGAGATGTCGTTCCCGTGAAGTATCGCTCGACAAATTCATGTGACAAACCAATTGCCTCAAAGATCTGTGCTCCGCGATACGAGGCGACGGTTGACACACCCATTTTGGACATCACCTTGAGAAGTCCCTTACCCAAAGACTTTATGAGATTACGCATCGCCTTTTCCGGTGAAATATCGGAGATTACATTTCGGCGGACCAAGTCTTCAACGCTTTCGAGGGCAAGATACGGATTCACAGCGGCTGCACCGTAACCAACGAGGAGCGCAACATGATGTACCTCACGAACATCGCCTGACTCGATGAGCAGGCTGATCATGGTGCGGTTTTTTGTACGAACTAAATGGTGGTGAACAGCCGCGCATAGCAAGAGGGACGGGATCGGGGCCTGACTTGCATTACTGTCGCGATCAGACAAGACGATAAATCTTTTACCCTGTCGAATGAGTGCGTCTACCTCGTTAAAAATCTCAAGGATCCGCTTCTCGAGTGCAGCTCCCCCGCCGTACACGCTATATAAACCCTTGATGCGTGCTGCCGCAAACTCAGGCAAGCGCCCATCTGCATTGATATGCAGGATCTTGGCCAGTTCGTCGTTATCAATGACAGGAAATGGCAGAACAACTTGGCGGCAATGCCCCGGGGACGCTTCAAGCAGGTTCCCTTCGGGTCCAATAATGCTGCCCAAAGACGTTACGATTTCTTCCCGGATTGCGTCCAGTGGAGGGTTGGTCACCTGGGCAAAAAGCTGACTGAAATAGTCGAACAGCATGCGCGGACGATCCGACAGCGCAGCAATGGGCGTATCCGTTCCCATCGACCCAATTGCTTCTGTTCCGCTTCGAGCCATCGGTTCAAGGATTAGTCTGAGATCCTCTTGGGTGTAACCAAATGTTTGTTGACGTCGAGCGACTGAATCCCTTGTGTGCACCACATGCTCTCGTTCAGGCAATGCACCTAGGTGAATGAGCTCACGCGCGAGCCACTCCTGATATGGATTTTCACTCGCGAGAGTGTCCTTTATTTCCTCATCTTCAATTACTCGACCCTGAACCGTGTCAACTAAGAACATTTTTCCCGGTTGCAACCGTCCTTTTCGCACTATCGTGCTGGGGTCGATATCGAGCACTCCCGCCTCGGAAGCCAAGACGACCAAGCCGTCGTCGCACACCCAAAAGCGGCCCGGTCGTAGACCATTGCGATCAAGGACCGCCCCGATCACGCTTCCGTCAGTGAAGCATACGTTTGCCGGACCGTCCCACGGCTCCATGATCGTCGCGTGAAACTCATAAAATGCCCTACGTGCGGCTGACATGTCGGCATTGTTTTCCCAGGCTTCAGGAATCATCATGAGAACCGCATGAGGCAGTGACCGACCCCCTAGGTGGAGCAGTTCGAGTGCCTCATCAAATGAGGCGGAGTCACTTGCATCGGGTGAACAAATGGGGAACAGCCTGGTCATGTCACCGGGCAAAATGTCAGAGGTCAACATGGCCTCACGGGCGGTCATCCAATTCCGATTTCCGCGAACCGTATTTATTTCCCCGTTATGCGCGATCAGCCGATAGGGATGCGCAAGCGGCCAGGACGGAAACGTATTTGTTGAAAAACGAGAGTGGACGAGCGCCAA
>DKME01000066.1:0-23114 GCA_002469525.1 Actinobacteria bacterium UBA7422 | reverse complement strand
GACACATTGTCCGTGACGAAAAGTTGCCAAAACTCTGGCACACATGATTTTGCCATCGCGCCAATCATGGAATCGTTTGTGGGTACGTGGCGCCATCCGATTACGGTGAGGCCCTCAGATTCCGCCAACTCCCCTAACGCTTGAATGCCAGATTCTGATTTTCCTTGATCAAAAAAAGCGGTGCCGACGGCGTAGGAACCGGATACGGGCAGGTCAAAATTCACGTTATTGCGCAAAAAATGATCGGGAACCTGAATCAAGATTCCGGCGCCGTCTCCACTATCGGGTTCACTACCGGACGCCCCTCGGTGCTCCAGATTTGTTAGTGCTTTCAGCGCTTTTTCAACAATGTCGTGACTGGCGACTCCGGTCAACGTCGCGACAAATGCGACTCCGCATGCATCATGTTCGCGGGTTGGGTCGTAAAGGCCCTGCACTTTGGGCTGCAGACTAATTGCCATGATCGAACTCCTTCAACGTCGCGATTCGCACGGATAACCGCCACCACATGGAGACAATGGCGACGACAATTCCGGGACAACGTTGGCCCGAGGCCCTTATTCTACCTTTGCAACTGTTTCCGGCTCGTTGGGTTCCGGTTCTTGCACAATAAGTTCCCGTCCAGGTTTTAATCGTGCGGAAATCACCAGGTAGGCCAGCGCTCCCAGTCCCACAATGATGGAGGTCCAGATATTGAGGCGGAGTCCAAGTATTTCGTTGGCAGAATCGATTCGGAGTGCTTCAATCCAGACTCTACCCGCCGTGTAGAGGACCACATACAAAGCAAATGCTCGACCGTGTCCCAGATTAAATCTGCGATCGGCCCAAATAACCACTACAGCCACGCCGACCAACCACAGGGATTCATAGAGAAATGTTGGGTGAAAAGTTGAGAAATCACCATAACCCGACGGCCGGTTTTCGGGTGAGATCTCTAATCCCCACGGCAATGTTGTGGGCGATCCGAATAATTCTTGGTTGAAGTAATTTCCCCAACGTCCAATCGCTTGAGCTAGAGCTAATCCCGGCGCTATTGCATCAGCCACCGGAGGCAATGCGACTCCATTTCGCCGAGCACCGATCCAAGTCCCAACAGCGCCTAATGCAACCGCGCCCCAAATACCCAAACCGCCGTCCCAGATCCGCAGTGCGGCAACAAAGCCAGCCCCCTCCGCTCCGAAGTAGATCTGCCAATCGCTCAACACGTGATAAATTCGACCGCCCACTATGCCAAAAGGCACAGCCCAAATAGCGATGTCCGTAATGACACCGGGCCTACCACCGCGTGCTTCATAGCGCTTATTGCCCAGCACAACAGCGACAATAATTCCAAGCACAATAAACATTGCATAAGCCCTGATGGGGACCGGCCCTAAATTCCACACCCCTGTGTCGGGGCTTGGAATGAAACCTGGGGTAGAACCTGGAATAACTGCTGCAATGTGCACGTCAGTGACCCATCAAGACTTGGAAGCGACTAAGTCCGCAAGAGCAATCTGATCTGCCAAAATCTCGGTGGCAATGGGTTCACCATTGAGGAAACCTGAAGGTGTTCCGCCAATCTGCGAGGTTGCAAACTCCTGATTAGTGTTCGCTGCCCACGCCAAGTATTTGCCGTCGGCCACGCATTGGGAGAAGGTTTCCAACTCAGCACCTGCGATCCCAGAGGATGATGCGAATGTGTTGAATTGCTCGTCGGTGTAGCCCACTCCTTCTTCCAACGGCTGGTTGGCAAAGACTTCGTAGCGAAACTCGGTGGTCTTACCCAGATCAACCGCGCAACCCCACGCCGCGACCGCGCGATGTGAGGAGTCATTTCCTAAGTTTGCGTCCAGGAAAGCTGTCGGGCGGTAAATCAGTTGGACCTTTCCTTCTTCTGCTAGGGCTTCGATGCCAGCACCGTTAGCAATTTCTAGCGCACCACATGCCGGGCATTGAAAGTCTTCCCACACTTCAAGGACGGGGACGTCAGACGTTCCAGTTCCATAAGGGATGCCATACGGTGTTGCTGAGTCACCCGCGAAAGAGCCAGCCGGTGCAGCAGCCGCGGGATCTGGCGCAACGATGCCCGCTGTCGACCCGCCCGCGTCATTGGAGGAACTATTGCTGCTGGCATATATGGCCACGCCAATTATTGCTGCCATGACGACAACGACCGTGGCGCCTCCCACCATGCGCACCAGGCGTTCACGGCGTTTTTCTGCGGCTTGAGCTGCACCACGTGCTTCTGCTGCTCGTTCGCGACGACCCTTTTCACCCATGATGCGTACTCCTATTCACATGAACCTCAACCGGACAATTTGATGCAATTCGAAACTTTAGAATAAGCGAAGGCCGCTAACGTGTCTGACGTACCCCACCTGCCAGATCACGCGCGAGTTCTGCCACCGCCTGCGACCCACCCGATACAGCGGCTTTAACAAAAGCTGAACCAACAATCACTCCGTCGGCATATGCGGCGATCTCGGCGGCCTGTTCACCATTGGAGACTCCTAAGCCAACGGCAATGGGCAGATTGGTGCACTCGCGGGCGCGTGCGACTAATTCGGGGGCCATGTTGCTCACTTGGTCTCGCGCGCCAGTCACCCCCATGGTGGATGCGGCATAGACGAACCCCTGCGTTGCCGCCGCAATTTGTCCGATTCGTTCGTTTGTTGAGGAGGGAGCAATAAGGAAAATAGGGCTGATTTCATATGATTGCGCCGCTGCTATCCAAGGTCCCCCCTCTTCAATTGTGAGATCGGGGGTAATGACACCAACTCCACCTGCGTTCTGAAGATCACGCGCAAAACGCTCAATTCCGAATCGTTCTATGGGGTTCCAGTAACTCATAACCACCGGCACCGTCCCTGATTCGGCGACGGCTCGGATAACCGTCAACACCGTTTCCGGTGTAGCTCCATTTGCTAGTGCCTGATCAACGGCTTGTTGAATAACGGGTCCGTCCATCAGGGGATCCGAATATGGCAGGCCAACCTCAACAAGGTCAACGCCCCCCTCACACATGGCGGCAACTAATTCAAGGGAACCCTCCAACGTGGGAAAGCCGGCAGGAAGGTAGCCGATGAGTAGTGCTCGGTCTTCACTTTTTGCTTGAGCGAAAGCCGAAGCTATTGCTGCAGTGCCTGATGCTTTCACAGATCAGCGACCCTCGGATAACTCAATAGTTGAACCGGATTCCGAGTGTTCCAATTCGATCCCGAACCATCGGGCTGCTGTAGCAACGTCTTTATCCCCACGACCGCTGAGATTTACGATGATCACAGAGTCGGGGCCTAGCTCTTTCCCGAGTCGGATAGCGCCCGCCAGTCCGTGTGCGGTTTCAATCGCGGGGATGATCCCCTCGGTGCGGGAACACAGCGCAAAAGCTTCCATAGCTTCAGAGTCATTGACCGGTTCGTATACAGCACGACCCGTGTCGTGTAACCAGGCATGCTCTGGTCCAACTCCCGGGTAGTCAAGACCCGCGCTGATTGAATGTGACGGCAGGGTTTGTCCCCATTCATCCTGCATGACATAGGTGCGCGCACCATGTAACACACCAGGTGTCCCTGCTGAAAACCGTGCCGCGTGTCTGCCAGTTTCAACTCCGTCGCCGCCAGCTTCGTAACCACGCAGTTGCACACCCGGGTCGTCAATGAACCCGCTGAATAGTCCCATGGCATTGGAGCCCCCACCTACGCACGCCGCGAGTGCATCGGGGAGTCGCCCTTCAATGGCAAGAATCTGCTCACGAGTTTCCGTGCCGATCACCGAGTGAAAGTGGCGCACCATTTCAGGAAATGGAGCCGGGCCTGTAACTGTTCCGAGCACGTAATGGGTGGAGTCAACCGACGAAACCCAATCTCGCATTGCTTCGTTGATTGCATCTTTGAGAGTTCGACTACCGTTAGTCACAGGAATGACTTCAGCGCCTAGGAGTTTCATGCGGGCAACATTGAGAGCTTGCCGCCTGGTGTCCTCTTCTCCCATGTACACCGTGCACTCGAGCCCCAAGAGGGCTGCCGCGGTTGCTGTTGCGACCCCATGTTGGCCGGCTCCGGTCTCGGCAATCACTCGGGTCTTTCCCATGCGCTGAGTGAGTAGCGCCTGGCCCAACACGTTATTGATTTTGTGGGAGCCCGTGTGGTTGAGATCTTCTCGTTTGAAGTAGACCCGAGCCCCGTTGCAATGCTCGCCGAATCTCAGAGCTCGCGTCAGTGGTGAAGGTCGTCCGGTGTAATCCCGCTCTAGGTCGGCCAGTTGAGTCCGAAAGTCAGGATCGGCCACTGCCGTACGGAAAGCCGAATCGAGTTGATCTAACGCACTGGTGAGTGCTTCGGGGACAAACCTGCCGCCGTAAGGTCCGAAGTGACCTGGAAGATCGAGTTCGCGTTCGACTTCAGAGGTGGTCATGTTCGGCCTCGAGACCGACAGGAAGGGTGAGCCCCAGCCGCGACTAATTCTCGGACAGCTTCACGAGGGTTCCCACCGACAACCAGTGATTCGCCTACGAGTACTGCATCAGCGCCTGCATCTGCGTAGTTCATAAGGTCATGATGGTCTCGAACTCCAGACTCGGCAATTCGAATGCATGAGGTGGGGATGTGACCGGCCACGCGACTGAAAGTAGTCCGATCAACTTCCAGAGTCTTTAGGTTCCGAGCGTTCACTCCGATCACATTGGCGCCGGCACCTAGTGCACGCTCGATTTCACCTTCGTCATGGACTTCTACCAAAGCCGTGAGTCCCAGACTTTGTGTTCTTTCAATCAGTGAGACAAGGACTTCCTGCTCAAGTGCGGCAACGATTAAGAGCACCATGTCCGCCCCGTAGGCCTTAGCTTCCCATAATTGATAACTGCCGATAACGAAGTCTTTTCGCAACACTGGGATGTCAACTGCAGTTCGAACTTCCTTCAAGTCAGCAAGGCTCCCACCAAATCTGCGTTCTTCCGTGAGAACGCTGATGCAGTGAGCTCCCCCTGCTTCATACTCGGCGGCGAGTAGTCCAGGGTGTGGGATAGATGCGAGCTCGCCTTTACTTGGACTTGATCTTTTAACTTCTGCGATAACGCAAACATCGGGGCCACTAAGAATCGCTCGAACGTCTTGGGCCTCACGAACTTTTAAAGCTCGTTCTTTCAACTGATCCAGCGAAGTTTGTTCCATACGGATTGCAACATCCTCGCGGACTCCGTTGACTATGTCGTCGAGCACACTCACGTCTCTAGCGTAGCCACAGCCAAAAAAGGCAATGACTTAGGAGCCTAAACCTGAACCCAAATAGGGAAGGAAATTGCGAAGAATGGTAAATGTGATGACCAAGGTCACAATAAAATAGGTGATCAAAGCTGCATGAGAACGGACCAGACTCGCCACTCCCCATCTGTCCCAGACTCCGGTCGCCCAGAACAACCACGCAATCACGATTCCTGGGAAAAAGACAAGCAGCAGCACATTGTGATCTGCGGCAGAAACAAAATCTCCGTGCAGTAGTGCATAGGTCCCGCGAATTCCGCCACAGGCAGGGCAATCAATTCCAAAAAACATTTGACTCGGGCAAGCGGGAAAAATACCCGACGCCGGATTGATAAAAAACAAGGCACCCGAGCTCACTAAAGTACCAAGTCCGACTGCCAAAGGGGCTTGCCGCGCTGCTATCACGTGTCACTCCTATTGGGAATCTCGACCGTGAAGCGCGCACCCCCTTCCGGGGCCGAACCAACTCGTGCTTGCCCGCCCATTCCCGTTGCCAACCTGTCGACTAGCGCCAAACCGATTCCGGTACCTACTGGTCGCACCCCGCGGAATCGTTCATAGAGAGCACCCGGATCAAAAGCCACTTTCTGGTCGTCGGGACTAAGGCCTGGGCCTGAGTCCCGAACTTCAATGACAAGGGACTTATCCATTTGCTCAATGCGAATAGCCAACGTACTGCCACTTGGACTCAGCCGGAGTGCATTCTCCGCAAGGTTGTCAACTACTTGACGTAGTCGGATCGGGTCACCTACGAATCCTGTGGTAACCGAGATTTCAGACGAAAAATTAACGTGTGAGTCTTGGCATCGATAGCCCCAGACCTCGCATACTTCGCCGGCAAATTCTTGGAGGTCGATTTTCACGCTCTCGATTGCAAAGTCAACGGCACCGAGCCGGGCCAAGTCCAAAAGGTCACTGACGAGTCGATCAAGTCGTGCTGATTCTGAAGAGATTAGTCGTGCAGCGTCCACAGCATTATTGCCGGTCAAGACTCCGTCTGCTATCGCTTCACTGTAGCCCTTGACAGCTGTCAAAGGAGTCCGAAATTCGTGAGAAACCGAAAGGAGAAATTCTCGTTGTCGAGCTTCAGATGCAACTAGAGCAGCATCTAATTCGGTGAGCGAGTTAGAGATTTCATCAACTTCACGCGGGCCATTAACGGCTAGCTGAACCCCGCGCCGTCCGCCAGTCATGGAGGTTGCGGCCGTGCTAGCTCGGCGAAGCGGTCTTGCTAGTCGCTGGGCTGCAATGAAACCGAGTGGAATGGCGATGATGAGCCCGACTACTAGAGCTAACACAAGACGCCAAATAATGGTGGATGCGCTTGCCCCCGCGATCGATATCGGTTGGATCAGAACTACCGAACCGTCAATACCGATTGGCCTTCCCTCCAATAAGAATTCGCTCTGACTCGAAGTGACTCGGCCGGAAACGTCTGTCCCTTGGTTCAACTGATCAAGATAACTGGCGGGAAAGTCAAATGGCAGGTCGCGCAAGTCCGGGTTACCCCGCGGAATCAAGTATGCAGAGACAGACTCACGCTGCAAAGTTCTAATTAGACCTTGACCAACACCCGCACCCGCACCCGCACCGAAATTTTGCTGGTCAATCGCATTGGCTGTGACGTTTGCCAGTTGCGCAAGGTTTTTTGCGGCTACGTCTTGGGAACTGGAGACTACCAATGGGTAAGAAATCAGTCCAGCTACGACTATCGCAATTGTGGCTACCGCGCTGGTTAACAGGACAAGGAGTGAGACGATACTCCACCGTCGCAATCTCATGGTTCCACTTCTAGCGTAGGGGCTTCCCAGGAATAGCCAACTCCTCTGACGGTCCGAATTGGTGCTTGGGAACCGAGTTTGGTCCTGATCTGAGCCACATGAACGTCCACGGTTCGGGTTCCGAGCGCCTCCGCGTAGCCCCAGACATTCTCGAGAAGCTCCCAACGTTCGATCACCCGCCCGGGTCTGGCCATGAGATAGGCCAATAAATCGAACTCGGTTGCCGTGAATGAAATTGAACGACCGTTTTGGGTTGCCCTGCGGGTGCGCAGATCCAGCTGGATACCGTCGGCCGCCAAAAATTGGTTTGCCCCAACTACCTGTGCCGACCTACGAACAATCGCCTTGACCCGAGCAACAAGTTCCCTTGGGCTGAAGGGCTTGGTGACATAGTCGTCGGCTCCGAGTTCCAGCCCGAGCACTCGGTCAACTTCGTCGTCGCGCGCCGTGCAGAAAATAATGGGAGTCCAGTTCCCTCCAGCACGCAACTCGCGGCAGATCTGGGTTCCATCCACTGTAGGAAGCCCAACGTCAAGGATGATCGAATCGAATGTGCCCCCTTGTGCTGTTCGCAGGCCTACTTCTCCGTCATAGCAGAATTCGACCTCAATGCCCTCACGCGCTAGGTAGACGCCGATCAGGTCTGCGATCGGTCGTTCGTCTTCAACTACCAGCACTTTCATGTGGTCACGACGTGGGTCCGAACCTATACGTGGGTATTCATACGTGGGTAGTTTTTTTGCCCAGGCCCATCATGGCCATTGCCTTACCCACGACGGCACCAATTACCAAGAGGCCGACTCCACCAATCCAGAATAATGGCCAGTTCGCCAAGATTACGGCCAGCGTCCCCACGGTAAATGCCAACGTGATGATTACTACTGTCGTCCACGCCGCAGGGGTCGAACCATGGTCTTCATGTTGGTCACTCATGACATTATCTAATCATGTGAACGGGGCTGCTGCGGATCTGACTCAATTGTGGGATCAACCCCGGCATCCAAGAGTGCCCACGCATCAGGTTCTGGTGGGGTCGCGCGTGAATATTTACTCCCCAAGGTCGGCCAGTTGCGTGATGTAAGGGCAATAAGTGAATTGGTAACTACAAGAGCCGCGCACAAAATCAGTGCGAATACCCACAGTGAATTCACTCCGTTCTTATCCAATGAAACGAGTGAATAAATACCTCCTGCCGAGGCAACTGCACCGAGTAGTCCGACCACTCGCCTTCCCCAATGTTTCAGCGCGAGAACCGCGAGCACTACTGCAAATGACACAGCCCAGACGGCAACTATGAATGAATCTAGATCAGTTCCGGTGAATTCTCCGCTGGCGAGATCGCCCTGCTCTGAACCCCATGTGAGTCCGCTCGCCCACAACAGGGAACCCGCAATCACAATTTGAACGAAGATCGTGATCAAATACTGTTTCGCAGGGGACACTGCTTCTCACCTCGACCAATTCTCAAGCTGTTCAGCCAGTGCAACAGCACGGATTACCGCCATAGCCTTGTTGATGCATTCGTCATTTTCCTGGGCAGGGACCGAGTCCGCAACTATCCCACCACCCGCTTGAATATGCGCATTGCCGTTCTTAAGCAATGCCGTCCGAATTGCGATCGCCATGTCGAGATTGCCGGCAAAGTCGAAGTAACCAACGCAACCTCCATAAAGCCCCCTGCGTTCGAACTCCAGTTCTTCGATGATCTGCATTGCTCGCGGTTTTGGCGCGCCGGAGAGAGTTCCAGCTGGAAATGTGGCACGAAGTGCCGTGAATGCATTCTCTCCCTCTGCCAGATCCCCCGTAACAGTTGACACCAAATGCATGACATGTGAATAACGCTCGACGTGCATAAAGTCGACAACGTTGACGCTGCCGGGCGTGCAGACCCGACCGAGGTCATTGCGCGCCAGATCCACGAGCATGAGATGCTCGGCTCGTTCTTTTTTGTCCTCGAGTAGATCTTGCGCGAGTTCTCGGTCGCGATCTAGATCTGCACTTCTCCAGCGAGTTCCCGCAATCGGGTGAACGACCGCGTGTTGATCTCGAATTGTAACGAGGGCTTCAGGAGATGATCCAATGATTTCAAAGTCGACTTCTTCAATATTTTTTGGATTCGGGACCCTGACCAAGTACATATAGGGGCTTGGGTTGGTCGATCGAAGGATCCGATAAATACTCAGGGCACTCGCTTGTGTTGGAACGCTAAACCTTTGGGAAAGAACAACTTGGAATGCGTCCCCTGCCCGGATGTATTCCTTGATAGTGTCCACATTATTCAAGTAGATTTCTTCCTTCGTATTTCGCGAAGGCAATGCAAGCTCAGTCTCGAGGACGGGAATCGGTACCCCACCTGTTGACTCAATCTTTGCCAATGACTCCTGCATACGATCAAGCCGAGCAACAGAGTCCGCGTAGGCCTGCTCCACGCGCTTGGGTGAGTTGTCAAAATTGATGGCGTTGGCGATCAAGGTCACGGTGCTTTGCAAGTGGTCAACGATCGCAATGTCAGATGCGAGCAAGAAACCTAAATCGGGTAAATCAAGTGAGTCGGTTGTCGAGTCACCGATTCCTTCCCATTGACGCACGATGTCATAGGACATGTAACCCACAAGGCCGCCGGTGAATGGAAGATCTGCCAGGCCGTCGAGTGAATATTTGCGTGTGTGAAGCTGTTCAAGTGTTGCTTCTAGGACCTCTAACGCGGTGCCTTGCATGGGGAGTCCGTCCGGGACTCGACCCGTCCAGATTGCTTCACCCTTGGACTCGGTCAGCATTGCGGCGCTGTGCACCCCGATAAAGGAATAGCGCGACCACTGGACTCCGGCTTCGGCCGACTCGAGCAGGAACGTCCCCGCGCGGTCACCGCAAAGAGCGTGAAAAAGACCGATTGCGCTGACATGGTCGACGAGAAGTGTGCGAGAGACCGGAACTACCCTTTGAGCGGCTGCTAGTTCACAAAACTGTACAAGACTTGGAGTATCAGCCTCTTTTCTTGTCACTGGTTGCTTTCCATCTCTTCATTGCCGAACGCAATTCCTTGCTCGAAAAAGCACGTGACGTTGCCGGTGTGACATGCAGGTCCTTGCTGCTTTACTAATAGAAGCAGCGTGTCTGAGTCACAATCTGCTTGGATACTGACCAGTTGTTGCGAATTTCCAGACTCCTCGCCCTTCACCCAAATCTTATTTCTGCTTCGAGAAAAGTAGGTTGCGAAGCCGCTTTCAACCGTCTGTCGAACCGCCTGCTCGTTCATCCAAGCCAGCATAAGGACCGCTTTGGTCTCGAAATCTTGAGTAATCGCGGGAACTAAGCCCTTGTCATTGAAATGAATGCGTGAAATGAATTCACTTTCCAGACTCATGACACCAACTTAGTTGATGTCCGGACTGGAATTTCTCGCATGGCCATCGCATTCTTCACCTCGGCCACGGTAATTTCCCCGAAGTGAAAAATACTGGCGGCTAAAACTGCTTGCGCCCCAGCTTCAATTGCCTCCCCGAAGTCCGCCGCCGAACCCGCTCCGCCGCTGGCGATAATTGGAATTCCTACAGCAACACGAACTGCGCGAATCAACTCAAGGTCAAATCCTGATTTTGTTCCGTCGGCATCCATCGAATTGAGCAGGATTTCGCCAACCCCGAAGTCCGCCGCCTGTTTTGCCCACTGCACTGCATCGAGCCCCGATGATTTACGTCCACCGTGAGTGGTCACACCGAATCCGCTTGGTTGTCCTTCTTCTCGACGCGCATCCAGTGAAAGCACAATGCACTGTGATCCGAACCTTTGAGCGGCTTCACGGAGCAGTTCGGGACGGCTAATTGCGGCGGTATTTATGGATACTTTGTCCGCACCTGCGCGAAGAAGAGCATCGATGTCTTCAACACTTCGAATGCCGCCGCCGACCGTGACCGGAATAAACACTTGATCCGCGCTACGACGAACCAGTTCGAGTGTCGTTTCTCGATCCGAACTCGAAGCCGTTATGTCCAAGAAAACCAATTCGTCGATTCCCGCTTTGCCATAAGCAGCCGCCAACTCAATTGGGTCACCCGCGTCAACTAAATCTACAAAATTCACTCCCTTGACCACACGACCGGCGTCAACATCAAGGCAAGCAATTACTCGTGCGGCCAAAGTCACGGGGTTGGAGGTCCCCACTGGTAAGGGTCGTACCGACCTTCGACAGCCACGAGTGCTTCGGGGAGACTGAACGCCTGCTCGTACAGTGCCTTGCCAACTATTGCGCCTTCAATCCCCTTCATGACGGCTAGTTTGTGCAGGTCTTCTAATTTAGAAATTCCACCAGAGGCAATTACACGAGCCCGCGTTGACTCAGTTACCTGCTTGAGCAGGTGAAAATTGGGTCCGTGCATGGTTCCGTCTTTGTGCACGTCTGTCACAACGTAACGGGCACACCCGGCTGCATCGAGGCGACCGATTGTTTCCCAGAGGTCTCCACCTTCAGATGTCCAACCCCTGGCCGCCAAAGTGTGTCCCTTGACGTCAAGTCCGACCGCGATCCGTTCGCCGTGCTCGGCTATCACCTTTTGGGTCCAATCTGGATTTTCAAGCGCCGCCGTACCTAAGTTGATTCGAGCACAACCTGTTGCCAGAGCCGCCTTGAGGCTTTCGTCGTCTCGGATACCCCCAGAAAGTTCAACCTTGACTTCCCTTCCGATTCGATCAACAACCTTTGCAATTAATTCAGCGTTGCTACCTGTCCCGAAAGCGGCATCAAGGTCCACAAGGTGAATCCACTCTGCCCCTTGGTTAACCCAAGTGTGGGCTGCGTCAAGTGGCGAGCCGTAAACCGTTTCGCTTCCTGCCTTTCCTTGAACAAGGCGAACGGCTTTACCGTCTTTGACGTCAACTGCAGGCAGGAGGGTGAAATTCATGTGCTCAGTCTAGGCGAGGGCCTGGATCCAGTTGTTGATCAATGCGAGACCCGCCATGTCACTCTTCTCCGGATGAAATTGGACAGCTGAAAGCGGGCCATTTTCAACAGCGGCAACGAATGGTGTGCCGTACTCACTCCACGTGATTAACGGCGGATTTTGAAATGGATCAGTGTCGGTCATGACCCAGTCATGCACTGCATATGAGTGAACGAAGTAGAACGACTCGGTCTCAACTCCTGCGAATAACACCGATTCATTCGGTGGGGTCACGGTATTCCAGCCCATATGTGGGACGACCGGAGCCTCAAGTGGTGTGACGACACCGGGCCACTGGCCGAGTCCCTTCGCGCTGACACCGTGTTCAATTCCTTGATCAAACAAGATTTGCATGCCGACACATATTCCGAGCACTGGGCGATTCGCTACAAGTCTGGCATCAACGAGGGGGCCACCTCTGACCTGGTTGATCCCTTTCATGCAGGCATCAAATGCGCCAACCCCTGGAATGATCAACCCGTCTGCATTAAGGCAGGTGTCATAATCCGAACTCAGGAGCGCCTTCGCTCCTACATGCTCAAGTGCTCGAACTGCCGATCGAACATTCCCAAAGCCATAATCGAGTACGGCGACTACGGGTGACATCTAAAAATAGTCCTTGCGTTATTGAGAAGCGGTGAGTGTGCCCTTTGTCGAAGGCACTCCCACAACTCGAGAGTCTTGGGCGACGGCGGCGCGCAACGATCTCGCTACGCTTTTGAATTGAGCTTCAACGACGTGGTGTGCATTGCGGCCTGAAAGCACATTGACATGCAGGGTTATTTGTGAGGTTGCGACAATTGATTCCCAAATGTGTCGGGTCAATGTTGTGTCGTAACTACCAATTAATTCAACGAGTTTGGGCTCCGAATGGACCAAATAGGGCCGGCCGGAGAGGTCCACGGCGCTCTGCACAAGGCATTCGTCGAGTGGTACAAGTGCGTCGCCAAAGCGGGTGAGCCCAGCTCGATCACCCAGAGCCTGATTCATGGCCTGGCCTAAAGCCAAACTCGTGTCTTCAACGGTGTGATGGGCATCAACGTGCAGGTCACCTTTCGTGTTCACGACTAAATCAAAACCACCGTGCTTGGCTAACTGAGCAAGCATATGGTCAAAGAATGGGACTCCGGTCTCAATTGTGCTCACACCTGTTCCATCGAGCGAGAGTTCAACAAGGACCTTGCTCTCCTTGGTGCTTCTTTCAATTCGTGCGATTCTGGTCATGTGTTCCTCCTACTTTCAGACTAACGTTCGTAAACACTCAATAAACATTTCGCTTTCAGCCTGCGTCCCCACACTTACCCGCAACCAACCTTGCGGACCCGTTTCACGAATCAAGATTCCTTGCGCGAGTAGTCCTTCCCAGATAGCGTGTCGATCGTCAAATTTCCCAAAGAGCAGAAAGTTCGCTTCACTTGGAGCTACTTCCAAACCCATTGCGGTCAGTTGCATGGTTATCTTATTTCTCTCACGAATGATCTGATCTACCCGATCCAATGACTCGGCGGCAAAATCCAACGCAGCAATCGCAGCCGCTTGTGAGATGGCAGAAAGGTGATAGGGCAATCTCACAAGTTTAAGAGCTTGAACAATTTCAGTGGTACTGCTCGCGCAGTAACCCACTCGACCTCCGGCATAGCCGAACGCCTTACTCATGGTTCGCGAAACTATGAGGTTTGGGAATTCATTAAGGAGTGTTAATGCTGTTGAGGCACGGTCACTGCGAAATTCTGCATACGCTTCGTCGACCACGATGACAGCTCCAACCGCTGTCGCAGCAGCGGCCAATTCTGCAATTTCGGTCACAGGGATTGACGTACCCGTTGGATTATTTGGGGAAGTAATGATCACCAGGTTCGGTTGCCGTTCACGAATTACGCTGATCCCCTGCTCAATGTCGATTGTGAAGTCTTCGCGACGTGAAATTGGCACCATGTGAGTGAATGAATCACGCGCATATTCCGGATACATCGAATAAGTCGGGTCGAAAGTCAAGGCGCAAGTGTCAGGTCCACCGAATGCACTGAAAATTTGGGCCATGATTTCATTCGAGCCATTTGCAGCCCATATTCGATCAGGGTCAATCGACAACCCGGATTCAAGTTCGAGGTAGCTCGCCAGCGCGGCTCGAAGATTTAAGCAATCGCGATCCGGATACCTATTGATTGCGCGGGCAGCCTCCCCCGCGGCCTGTGCGATCGCCGCAATTACAGAGTCACTCGGCGGATACGGATTCTCATTGACATTCAGTCGAACGGGTACCGAATCTGTTGGTGCGCCGTATGGAATCTGTCCTTTGAGGTCAGTCCGGATAGGTAGTTCAAACCGACTCACGTGTGGGTCCGGACCGAAATCGCTTGTCCATGAGCTGGCAGATCTTCTGCACCGGAAAGTGCGAGAACATGCGGAGCTACCTCAGCCAACGCCTGCTGTGAATACTCGATTATGTGAATTCCACGCAAAAACGTCTGCACTGAGAGGCCGGATGAGTGTTTTGCGGAGCCCGCTGTTGGCAAAACATGGTTGGAACCGGCGCAGTAGTCACCCAAGGAGACCGGCGCGTACGTGCCCACGAATATCGCTCCTGCGTGGGTGACGCGCCTTGCAACTTCACGTGCATTCTCTACGTGTATTTCCAAGTGCTCCGCTGCATAGTCGTCAACGACCGCCAAACCCTGCTCAAGATCTCTCACTAAAACGATCGCGCTCTGCACGCCCCGCAAGGAGGCTTCAATCCGTTGGGAGTGCTTTGCCTGCTGAACTCGTTCCCCCAGCGCAACCTCGACTTTGTCTGCTAATTCAACACTGTCGGTCACCAGTACCGCCGCAGCAAGTTCGTCGTGCTCTGCTTGACTAATGAGGTCCGCAGCAACATGGATGGGGTCGGCAGTGCTGTCGGCTAAAATCAAAATCTCGGTGGGTCCTGCTTCTGAATCAATCCCGATTACCCCTTGCAATGCGCGCTTAGCCGCGGTTACATAGATATTGCCAGGACCTGTGACGAGATCCACCGGTCGACAATTCTCCCCCGGTAGCGTCACGCCATAGGCCAACATTGCAACGGCCTGCGCCCCACCAACGGCATACACTTCTTTGACTCCCAACAGGTGAGCCGCGGCCATGATCACGGGGTGCGGCCAGCCGCCGAAGTCCTTTTGAGGGGGTGACACAACTGCAATTGATCCCACTCCTGCGATCTGGGCTGGGACCACGTTCATGACAACGCTGCTGGGGTAGACCGCTTGACCGCCAGGGACATAAAGTCCCACCCGATCTACCGGTATCCAGCGCTCGGTGATGGTGCCACCTTCTACTACCTGGGTGACGGTCTCACCCCGCACTTGATCCTCGTGCACAATTCGTGCCCGTCGAATAGATTCAAGTAGTGCCTCTCGAACCGCCGAGTCAAGGCTTGCGGCGGCCTTTTCAAGTTCTGAACTTGGAACCCGAAGTGAAGGGGGTTCAACTCCGTCAAGAGTCAATGACCACCTAGCCACTGCTTCGGCGCCATTTAGCGCAATATCTTCCAAGATTGGGGTCACAGTTTTCGTTGCATCAGCGACATTTGTGGTTGCTCGAGGGATTACCTGCTCAAGGGAAGCATCTGGGAAGGTTCCCGTTCTTAGATCAATGCGCCGAATCATGGACATCAGTTTAGTCTTGGCCGGTGTCCACCAATATTCCACTCTTTCCACTCAACACCATTTTGGTGCCCGGGCTGGTCCTTCCCCTTCATATTTTCGAACCTCGATACCGATTAATGGTGGCAGATTTACTGGAGATTCCAGATCCTGATCAACGTGAGTTCGGAATAGTGGCGGTTCGAGACGGACACGATGTCACAAATGAAGGGATTCATGCCCTGCATGCCGTGGGAACCTCAACCATTATTCGTGAAGCAACGTTGAGTGAGGATGGTCGATACGACATAGTGACAACGGGCTCGCGCAGATTTCGGATTGAGTCCCTAGACCTGACTTCGTCCCTGCTTCGTGCCGAAGTTGAATGGCTCCCAGAGGCAGAGACGCCTGATCAAAGAAACCCCACTGACGCAATTGACCTAACGGCACTCACCTCACATGCGATGCAAGACTTCAGTGCATACCGCGCAGCAATCTCTGGCGAGTTAGACGCACACATTTCCATGTTGGAAGACCTCCCAACCGACCCTGCGGTGCTCTCCTACTTACTCACCGCGGCAATTATCCTTCCCACTGGAGAGAGAGCCGAGCTCCTTGAAGCCGAGAACGCGCAGGCCAGACTTGAACTGATTCGCACATTGCTCAAAAGGGAAACTGATCTCATAAGTCATTTCGGTGCCCTACCGGCAATTGAATTGTTTAGTGAGCGCGTCTCACTCAACTAGTATTTATTCTCGATGAAACCTCAATCGATCACTCCTGCAACGGCTTTGCTTGATTCTTTAGGAATTTCGTACTCCCTGCATAAATACGAAAGCCTCGTCTCAACTGATTTTGGAAAAGAGGCGGCAAGCACCATGGGTCTCGACGAAGCACTTGTTTTTAAAACGATTCTGTTTGGAAAGGCAAAGACTGCTGTCGTGGCAATTTCGCCTGTCTCACACAAGATCAATTCGAAAATGCTGGCTGCCGCCGTGAACGTTCGCTCGATTGAACCCATGGATCCACAAGTTGCGCAGCGATTGACCGGCTATGTTCGCGGAGGGATTAGTCCATTCGGCCAAAAAAAACAACTCCCGACCGTACTCGACGAGAGCGCCTTGCACCTCGAAAGAATCTATGTCAGCGGGGGCCGACGTGGTCTGGAACTTGGTATCGCACCGACCGATTTGATCCGTGCACTAAGTGCAACTACGGCACACATTCACGTTGACTGACTTCTCCTGCGCTTACGATCCGCTAAAGAGTCGCCCAACGAGATGACAAAAATAACTAGGGCAGAGCCAAGTGGCCACATA
This sequence comes from Actinobacteria bacterium UBA7422, assembly GCA_002469525.1. Taxonomy (GTDB): domain Bacteria; phylum Actinomycetota; class Actinomycetes; order S36-B12; family S36-B12; genus UBA4592. The sequence goes on along the minus strand of DKME01000066.1, from coordinate 6,217 downwards.
AGGAGCATTGCCGGCAGGGTCACCTCCAGTGGCCCGTCAAGGACCGTAGAGTCTGGGACTTCCACATTTGCCAAGTCAACGAATCCAAGGTGTGAGCCCACCCACCACATTGCCCAAGTTCCAACCACAGCCGAGGTCATTGCCGCGATCAAGGATGCGAGCAAGTGTTCCCTGCGCATGGATACCAACCCAATAGCGACCAAGACGCCAGCGATCGCGCCCAATGCACCAAATGAAATATTCGCTGAGAAATACTCCTGAGGTTGAAATCCTTCCGGGACAACTCGATCCGGCGTCACCACCACCGAGACGCGAGGAGCCAAAGACCACCACAGAACCCCCAAAGCCGCACCAGACAAGCCACCGGCAAGGACGCCTGTAACGAACACTGTTAAGGCTTTTCGACTTCTTTGAGGAACCCTCTGTGGATCTTCGGTCACTAGATCAGACATGACGAACCCAACAGTGCCTTTAAATCTCCGAACAGTGAAGGGGAAGGGGTGACGCGGTAGAGGTCATCCAGTTTCATGACGGTAGTTGAAGTGCCGCCAGTGAGGTGCAACTGCACTTCCGTTGTACCAGGGTGCTGCGCGAGGATTGTCTTTAACCGCGACACAAGCGGTGGGACGCATCGTGCCGCAGACATGGTGAGCCGGACGGGACCAGATGGCCCGCCAGAAAGGTCTGGTGAACTTACTTCAAGCGCGATTGCCCGCACACCATCTTCTTCACTTCTGTCGATCTTGGTGCGAATTACCAGAATCGAGTCGTCAACCAGCAGAGTTCCAAACGAAGCATAGGAGCCTGGGAACACCATGACTTCCAGACTGCCTTCGAGATCTTCCAACGTCACGATCGCCCACGCTGAACCCTTCTTGGTTGTCTTACGAACGACGCTGGTCACCAATCCGCCCAGTGAAACGACCTGGCCATCAAGGTGTTCGTCGATTAAGACTGACGCGATACTCCTATCTGAGAGCTGAGCCAGGGCACTTTCCATGCCAAAAAGCGGGTGGTCTGAAACATAAAGACCCAGCATGTCTCGTTCATGTGCCAAAAGGAGGGATTTATCCCACTCCGTGATACCAATTGCCGGACGCTCAATGAGCGACTCCTCGGCATTTTCTTCAAGCCCTCCGAAAAGGTCAAACTGACCGATGGCTTCGGAGCGCTTGATGTCAACGGCAGCATCAATCACTTGCTCGTGAACACCAGCAAGGCCCTTTCGAGTGTGGCCAAGACTGTCGAATGCTCCCGCCTTGACAAGTGACTCAACTACTCGCCGGTTACAGGCAGAGATATCGACTTTAGCGATGAAATCGTGGAAGTCCACAAAACGTCCGACACGCTCACGAGTTGCGATAATCGACTCGACAACATTTGTTCCTACGTTACGAATTGCGGTTAACCCAAACCGAATATCACTGCCTCGAGGCGTGTAGTTGGCGTCTGAATCATTGACGTCCGGTGGTAAGACTTTGATTCCCATGCGTCGACATTCATTGAGATAAATCGCAGATCTTTCTTTGTCATCGGCCATTGAGGTCAGCAACGCCGCCATGTATTCAGCGGGATAATTCGCTTTGAGATAGGCGGTCCAATAGGAAACCAGTCCATAGCCGGCCGTATGCGCCTTATTGAACGCATAGTCGGAGAAGGGCACAAGTACTTCCCACAACTTATTGATCGCAGGATCTGAGAACCCCCGTTCGCGCATTCCTTCACTGAAGGGCACGAATTCTTTTTCAAGGATTTCTTTCTTCTTTTTGCCCATTGCTCTGCGAAGCAAGTCCGCTTTGCCAAGCGAGTAGCCCGCAAGTTGCTGCGCAATCGCCATGACCTGTTCCTGATACACAATCAACCCGTATGTATCACCCAAAATTTCACTGAGCGGTTCTTCAAGCTCAGGGTGGATCGGAACGACAGGCTTTCGTCCATTCTTTCGATCCGCGTAGTCATTGTGCGCATTTGCACCCATCGGACCTGGTCGGTACAGGGCGAGTACCGCAGAAATGTCCTCGAAGTTGTCGGGTGCCATTGATCGCAAGAGCGATCGCATGGGCCCACCATCAAGTTGGAAAACGCCCAGTGTGTCTCCTCGGGAAAGAAGCTCGTATGCAATTTTGTCGTCCAGGGTCAACGTTTCCAGTATTACGTCGGTTCCCGTATTGCGTTTAATGTTGACCAAGCACTCGTCCAAAACGCTCAGGTTGCGCAGCCCTAGAAAGTCCATCTTTAAAAGCCCCAGTGACTCACAGGCTCCCATGTCGAACTGAGTAATGATCGCACCGTCTTGCTCACGTTTCCAGACGGGAATAACGTCCATGAGTGGTTCACTACAAAGAATTACCCCCGCTGCATGCACACCTGGTTGACGCTTGAGTCCTTCAAGTCCCTTCGCTGTATCAACGACCGTTTTCACCTCAGGATCGCTGGAATACAGAGCCCTGAATTCGGCTGCTTCTGAATAGCGCGAGTCATTGGGGTCGAATGCACCATTGAGCGTAATGTCTTTCCCCATTACGGCCGGTGGCATTGCTTTGGTGATTCTGTCACCAACGGAGTAGGGCAGTCCCAATACTCTTGCACTGTCCTTGATAGCTGCCTTTGCTTTGATTGACCCATAAGTAACGATCTGTGCGACGCGTTCCTCACCGTACTTCTGCGTCGCATAACGGATCATGTCTGAGCGGCGCCGCTCGTCGAAGTCAATGTCAATGTCGGGCATGGAGATACGTTCGGGGTTCAGGAAACGTTCAAAGAGCAGCCCGTGCTCAATTGGGTCCAGGTCGGTGATGCCAAGTGCATAAGCGATCATGGCGCCGGCGGCTGAACCTCGCCCAGGACCAACGCGGATCCCAGTGCTTTTGGCGTGTTGCACAAGGTCAGCGACGACGAGGAAGTAACCAGGGAATCCCATTTGGGCGATAACCCCAAGTTCGTACTCAGCCTGGGTGCGAACTTTGTCAGGGACACCTTTCGGGTACCTGCCCGCCAAACCAATCTCAACTTCTTTGACAAGCCACGACTCTTCGCTCTCCCCTGCCGGAATGTCTGCACGAGGCATGAGATTTGCACTTTCATTGAATTCGATATTGCACCGCTCAGCGATCAGGAGCGTGTTGTCGCATGCCTCCGGGAACTCACTCCAGAGATCGCGCATTTGCGCGGCCGACTTCAAGTAGAAGTCTCGGGCATCGAATCTGAATCGCTTGGGGTCATCAAGCGTTGTTCGGGTTCCAATACACAGGAGTACGTCATGGGTATCTGCATCGGATTCATGTACATAATGCAAGTCGTTTGTCGCCACCAAGGGCAGTTCGAGTGTTTTAGCGATCTTGATCAAATCTGGCATGAAATTGCGCTCGATCGCTAGTCCATGATCCATGACTTCTGCGAAAAAGTTGCCTTTCCCAAAGATATCTCGGTAGTCAGCCGCCGTTGAGAGTGCTTTCTTGTATTGCCCCGCCTGCAGCCAGCGGTTTACCTCGCCGCTTGCGCAGCCCGTTGTTCCGATAAGACCCTTACCAAAGCGGTCCAAAAGTTCTCTATCAAACCTGGGCTTGTGGTAGTACCCCTCAATGCTGGCAAGGGATGAAAGTCTGAACAAATTGTGCATTCCCTGGGTATTTTCAGCCCACAAGGTCATGTGCGTGTAGCTGTGCTTGCCACGGCCAGCACCAGGGTCTTCGGGGGTCCCTTCGTCGAAACCGCCACCGAAATCAAACTGTGATCGCTCAAAGCGACCTTGAGGTGCGTAATAGCCTTCTAAACCGATGATTGGTTTGACTCCGTGGGTTTTACCCTTTTTCCAAAAGTCATAGGCCCCGTAAAGGTTTCCGTGATCGGTCATAGCAATGGCCGGCATACCCTGTTCTTTGGCCGCGATAAAGAGGTCATCAAGACGTGAAGCCCCGTCGAGCATCGAGTACTCGGTGTGCACATGAAGGTGGGCGAAATCGCCCTTACCTACCGACTCACCCACGTAATCTCACCCACTGCTTTCACCCTTGATAGTTAACATCCGGTCACACATGAATCTCACACCATTAATCTCTTACTCCACATGTACAAGGGGAAGGTACACGCAAGTCCAGATCACCCCTCACGCAAAAAGCCCACTGCCCGAGCGAGATCCTCGCTATATTCACTTGTCAACTCAACTCGTTCACCGGTTCGCGGGTGATCGAAGGATAATTCGACCGCGTGTAACCACTGGCGATCCAGCCCAAGTCGAGCCGCCAAAACCGGATCTCCACCGTACATGGTGTCGCCCGCAATTGGGTGGCGCATCGCTGACATGTGGACTCGAATCTGATGCGTTCGGCCAGTCTCGAGGTTCACTTTTACCAATGAAGCATGTCTGAAAGCTTCCAAGGTTTCATAGTGGGTGACGCTCGGTTTGCCATCTTTTGTGACAGCATATTTATATTCGTGGCCGGGGTGGCGCCCGATCGCAGCGTCAATGGTTCCCACGAGTGGATCCAATAGACCTTGGACCACGGCGTGATAAACCTTAGTTACCTCCCGATTTCGAAAAAGATTCTTCATGCGAGAGTAGGACAGTTCGTTTTTCGCAACTGCCATGAGCCCAGATGTTCCTGCATCGAGTCGATGCACGATCCCTTCGCGCTCAGGGGCGCCTGAAGTGCTGATCGCATAGCCGGCCGCGGCAAGTCCACCGATAACCGTTGGGCCTTCCCAGCCACGACTTGGGTGGGCTGCAACCCCGGCTGGTTTATCAACGACTACCAGATCCGAATCGTCATAAATGATTGTCATTCCGGGAACCGGCTCGGCAATAATCTCAATCGTTTCCTGGGTCGGTTTTACATCAAGATCGACATCAATGTGCTGCCCTTCTAGAACTCGATCGCTCTTGACCATCGGTCGGTCTGAAAACCTGATAGCACCAGCCTCAAGGAGAGCCACCGCAGCAGACCGGCTCAGGCCAAGTAATCGAGTCAAAGCTACGTCGATTCTCTCCCCAGCAAGGCCTTCAGGGATCGTGTAGTCACGGATCACGAATCAGACTCATTTTGTGTAGTTGGTGTAGGCAGTTTTCCGTCAATAGGTACACCGCGCAACAGAAGAATCGCTATTCCGATTCCAGAAATGACGATTGCCATATCTGCAATGTTGAAGATTGCCCAATACGGCAATTGAATAAAGTCAACAACAAATCCTTGAAATGGACCCGGTGCTCGAAACATGCGGTCAATTAGATTGCCGAGTGATCCGCCCAGTATTGCCCCGAGCGCCAGTGCCCACGGCAGGCTGGCGAGCTTGCGCGCGTAACGAAAGATAACCACCACAACAGCCATAGCGATCACAGTAAATACCCAAGTAATTCCCGTTCCCATAGAGAACGCAGCCCCCGTATTTTCTGCATAGGTGAATTTCAAAAATCCGCCGAGTAATTCAATGGATCCTTCACCGGATAATTTGCGGGGGAGTAAATATTCTTGAGCCCAATATTTTGTCAGTTGATCCAGGCCAATGATCACAAAAGCCGTTACACCAAAAATTGATAGTTCCCGACGATTGCGCTGCCGCACTTCACCAACTACTAATTCAGGGGAATCTGACACCATCACACTCTACGCGAACGGCTTCAGGGGGCCTCTGAAGGCTAAGGCCCAGAGCCCTAACTAAAAGCGTTCTTCGGCCACCTTGCAAGCCATGCATAGCGTTGCCCGAGGGAAAGCCTGCAACCGCAATTTCCCAATCCCTTTGGCACAACTGTCACAAACTCCGTAAGACTTGTCGTCAATTCGAACTAGCGCCGCGCGAACCTGTTCCAACATGTCTCGCGCGTTGTTAGCAAGTGACATCTCGTGCTCACGCTCAAAGGTCTTGCTCCCCGCGTCTGCCTGATCGTCACCGGCACCATCGCCTGAGTCACGGATCAGGTCAGCGAGCCCCTCTTCGGTCATGGCAATTTCCTCGAGTAGCCGCAGCTCGTCTTCGCTGAGCGCCTTTTTGACCTTATTCAACTCTGCCTTGGTCCAAGGTGTTTCATCTTCGCGAACCGTCATTGACGGCGTCTTGACCCCAACCCTAGGGGAAATCACTTTCACAATGCCAGCGGCTTTCTTGCCCTTTGCAGGTCGAGTCGTGACCGGCACAAGTTTTTCAAACACGGTCTTTACAATCGGCTCCGGTACCGAATCAACTGATGCGACGCTCGGTGCCGCAACCGCCTTCTTAGCAGGAG
>DKME01000012.1:2014-12751 GCA_002469525.1 Actinobacteria bacterium UBA7422 | reverse complement strand
CACCAAAGCAACCCTGCGTCCACAGAAAACTAAATTTGTTGGCAGACTCGAAATTACTGCTCGGTCATCACGATCGTCGCGGTGGGAGTGGTCAGGGTCAAGGTCGATCCCTCCAGGGTGTAGCTTGAGGAAGTCGTGGATTTTTATGGGCGCCTTCGATAGCAATTCCGTGACTGGTTAGGGGCATGGAACACCTGCGGCACGGGGTTCATTGCCCGAAATGATGGGATCTGCGACAAACCTCAACGGGTGCCATCGAGTTCGGTTTACACTGAGATAAATGTTTAACTTATCCCCGCTCATGTGGCGCCCCGATCGCGTGGCGAACTGTCGAAACAATTCGGGCGATGTGTGGCTGTTCGGTGGTGCCCATCCGATTCGGTTGACCGGTCGGTTTGCCGTGCCGGTGGCGCAAGCGATCGATGGTGAACGGACGATGAATGAGGTAGCCGAGTTTGCCGCGACCAGTGGTCTGCTCACGGCCGGACAGGCTAACGCGGTCCTCTTCCAGTGGCTCGCTGCCGGACATGTTGTCACCCGTTCCGAACCACTAGGGTCCGCTCGGATCCGGTTGCTCGGCGCTGACGAGGCTCAAGTAAGGGCCTTGCAACAGACCCTGGAGGCGACCGGAACAGAGGTGGTCCGCAACAACGCAGAACTGACGGTGGTCGTCCTTGATGATCTCCTCAACGTGGCTGAGCATGCGGACCAGGGGCGCTGGCTCCCCGTGCGGATGCGCGGTGATGAAGTGCTCGTCGGACCGCTGCTGGGCCCGGGCTACGGATGCGCAGACTGCTTCGCTACCCGGCACGAACGCCGACGTTCTGTAGACCTGATGAGTGCCCGTCTCGCCGGCCTCGATCGGCCTCCGATCTCACCGAACCTGCACCCGGCAGCGCCCGCCCTCGCCGCAGGCATGATCACCTCGGTAGCGGAGGGGCAACGACTTGGGGGGACCTCAACCGCAAAAGATGAGGGCCGCAGCATCAACCCGGTCAGTTTGGAATCGCGCCGGCATGCACTCGTGCCGGTGCCGGGCTGCCTCACCTGCGATCCAGGAGGGAAATCCACTCTCGACCTTGAACGTGATCTCGATAGGCAGATGATCTCGTCCAACGACGGTGGAGGGTTGCGCACCGTCGAACCTGAGTCGACCTGGCAGACGTACGAGCACCTGGTGAGCGACGTGCTTGGAATCGTGCCGGAGGTGTGCATCGTCGGGGATCCCTCACTGCGCGTGCACCGCGCCGGTCTGAACCCTGTCTGGAATGACCGACAAGACCTTGACGGGCTGCGCGCCTCCCTGCGGCTAAGTGCCATGGGCAAAGGGCTCACGATCGCAAGTTCGCAGGCCGGTGCACTCGCGGAAGCGCTTGAGCGCCAATCGATGATTTGGCAGGGAGATGAGGGCGTGCAGGTTGCACGCATGGATGACCTCGAACGTGCGATTCATCCCAACGACATTCAGCTGTATAGCGCTGCACAGATTGCTGCCGCAAAGCTTGACGGTTCGCCCACTCATCGCTTCCACTATGTGCCGCAGACCTTCCAGGTGGATCAAGAACACGCCTGGTCGCAGGTGCGGGGCATCGCCGATGATCGGCGAGCCTGGATTCCTTCAGCTATTGCCTACCTTGGTGTCCCGCAGACCGGCCCAGGATCGCTGCGCGGGTGCAGCAATGGTGTGGCCGCAGGGAATTCGGTCGACGAGGCACTCCTGCAGGGGCTCCTCGAGCTCGTAGAAAGGGACTCGGTCGCCCTGTGGTGGTATTCACGCGCGCACCGGCCGGGCATCGACCTCGACGCGACCGACGATCCCCGCGTGCGAGCTGCCATAGCGCCCCTGCGTGCCCGAGGTCGCGACGTGTGGGTACTCGACATCACCTCCGACCTCGGCATCCCCGCAATGGTTGCTCTTACTGCAACTCCCGAAGGCGGACGGATACTCATGGGATTCGGTGCACATGTCGACCCGGTCATCGCCGTTGTGCGCGCACTAACCGAGGTTTGCCAAAGTGAATCGGGCATCTCGGATTGGAGGCGGGAGAGTACGCCCGAAGGTGTGCCCGAGATTGAGGGTGAGTGGCTCGCCGCGGTGACTACCGCCACCGATCCTTGGTTGGCACAACACGGGTCAGTTCCGCTTGCCAGTGCGAGCACGCTGAATCTTCACGAGTCCCTTGATGCCGTCTTGGTCGCACTTTCAAAGGCGGGTCTTGAGGCTTGGTGGATGGACCTCACCCGAAGTGACATCGGCCTTCCCGTTGTCCGCACTGTCGTGCCGGGTCTGCGCCACTTCTGGAACCGCTTCGCCCCTGGTCGCCTCTACAACGTGCCGGTGTCACTCGCGTGGGTTCCCGATGGCTACGATGAGGACGACGTCAATCCGCGCTGGGTATTCATGTGATTCGTTATCAACCCGCCGCATTCTCATCGCACAGTGGGTGCTCTTGCCGAGCACGTGCTCGGCAGTAATGTCGTTGCGATTGAACTCCATACCTTGGGGTACCAATTCGATAGGCCCCTGGGCGGAGTCGAACGAAATGACCTGCCTGAAGTGTCGCAGTATCACGAGTGTTCAGGATTTACAAAAAATGTTCGGATAAGAATCCGTCCGGCTCATTTCTAGCTGACGTGATTAACCAAACTGCAGTCGCCGCGATGCTCGAAGAGGGAATCGACATGAGTGACACACAACCCAAATTACTTACCGATAAAACTGTGGAGATGTTTAAGCCGGTAATCATCCTGGGCTACGGTGACGCCCGAAAGTTCTATTCTGGAAAAAGTTATGAAGATTGAAAACTAGAGGATCCAGCGGCCTTGGCCACCTCACGGGCCCGATAATAAACGAAACCAAATTGCAACTTATCACTGGACACCCGCTCACCGCACCACCAACATGACAGGTGGGTTAGCAAACAACGCCCACTCACCTACCACCTACCTAACAGACATAAACACCAAATGCCCAACGATCCCACCGGCTACTACGTCTAGTTGTTCCTCGCTGAGGTCGGCATCAGGGTCGAGTAGGGCCGGCACGGTGATGGTCAGTTCAGCTGCATCACCTTCACGTGCAGTCACCGTGAACCACTCCGGTAGATCCAGCCCCGCAGCCGCTAGTACCGCTTTGGGGTCAGCAAGGAAACGTTCCCGCGCATCCGCATCAGTCACCGCAGGGGTAAGAGCTGCCAAAAAACTTTGAGCATCCATGCCAACTCCACAACAATAAGTAGTTACCGAAATGACACAACGCATTAACCAATGGGGGGAAGCAATCTGCCTATCACTTAGTGAACCCCCAACTACCTTCAAGTAGGAGAAGGAAGCTAGCGCAGCCGGTAACCCCCGCGACCGGTCTAAAAGCAATTAATGTCTCGACAAGTGGAGTCAGTTCGAGCCCGACCCGCCCCAGTCTTAAGTAAGTTTTTCAATGAAAGGTGTTTTCGCAATTTTTGCCCAACGGAATTTCGTCCTTCTTCTCTGAGAGTTCAGGCATGAAGTGGCACGGTAACCATGACACGATAATTAGGTACGTCAATAATTAGGTACGTCATTGCAATCTGACTTCACGGATTAATAAATCATGGTGCTCGCCGATTCCGCTTAGCGTGGCTGGGCCAGCCAGAACTCACCCACGGGAACGTACTCATCCGCGTCGAGTCCCAAGGCTTGCAGAATTGGCGCGGTTGGGCCGCCACCAATCGGGCATAGGGCGAGTCCCAGGGCCGTGGCACTCAGTTGCATTGCGTGCAGGATGACACCCGAATCTTTGAGCGCCAAAGCGTGCGCGATGCCCTCGTACTTCCATGCGAGGCGCGCATGTCGACTGATGAGCAGCCCGTACACAGGGTAGTTGCCAGCGATGAGCTGCTTTGGATAATCGCACGTGCGGAGCAGTGCGTGCTCCATTGGGTCGTACCACCACACCCCAGAATCGATACCAACGACATCACGAATCGCCAACCACAGACCGATCGAGTGCGTGGCACCTCCGGAAGGCACCGGGCGCCGGACAAAGTCGTACGACGTCGCCGTTGCTGAGTCCCGCGGCTTCGAGTCGACGACGCGCAGCGTGTGCCAAAGGAGTGCGCCGAGATCGCTCAACTCGACGGACTCGTTGCCGACGTCGGGGTGGCTCCTGCGCTTCTCGATGACCTCCCACAGGCCTGGTCCTGGTTCCGTCGGATCCGGCACCGGAAGCAGGAGGGTTCGGTCCTGATGCGGAGGGCGTGCGTCGAAGGGCTCAGGATCGTGGAAGTCGGCAAAGCGGAAGGTGCCACCCCCTGCTGCCGAATCCAATCGCGACCGCGCGGCGAAGTAGCGGTCGTGGAACTCCCAGTAACGCGACAGACCCTCATCGTCATTGTCATCGAGGAGCCGCCCCATCTGCAGCATCGCATGCAGTGCTGGAGAGGCACCGCCAGCAACGACCGCGGCTGCGGCCCCGGGCGCCAGAGTCGCGGTTAGCGGGGAACGCCCCGATTCGAGTAGCCAGGTGTCTCCCGCGTCGCGCATCAGGGCGAAGCGTGACAGTCGGATATCGCCGTCGACCTGCACGGGTACCGGAAGGGGCACGTCAGCGTGCATTGGTGTGAGCGTTGCCCACACAGTCCCCCCAGCACCGCGCACCTGCCAGGCGAGCAACTGCCGGGCGTGCAGCACATCGATGACACCGCGCACATCACGGCCGGCGCGAGGGGTGCCCACCTCGAGGAGTTCGTCCAGTGGTGCACCGTGAACAAGCGCATCCAACAAAGGAACATCCGTGAGCTGTGTGTGTCCGTTCAAACCAGCAAGGCCAGACCAGGTGCGCATCACGCCTGGAGCCAGGGTGAGGTTCAGCACTTGGGGCGGGTCGTATGCCGTCACGACTACGTTGCTTGACGCTTGGCTAGTTCGCGGAAGACACCGGCCTGAGACATACAATTTCCGGCCTGAGTCGCATGATCTATTGCGCTGATGGCCTCGTTGAATGTCTTTTTGCGAAAGCGGCCATTCACCGTGGACGTGCGGCTGCCGTTGTAAGCAACCTTGTTCATAATCGCGTCGAAGATCCCGGATGACCTTTCAGGGCTCGGCTCCCATGAAGTCATGCTCGAATCATAGTGGGACCGTCACGCACGTAATTGTTTCTTCGTTGAGTTCGGGTGTTGAATTATGTCACTCAATTATTCCACTATGCGCCGCTACCACGCAGATCTTCCCGGAGTCACAGGCCGCTAGCGGGCTTCGGATTCGCGTGTCTTCATAGCGAGCACGCAAGGTGAGATGATCCCACGCACTCCTTGTAAGGGCAGCACTTTGCTGTAGAGGATTACTGAAAATTGGTACCGCCGGATTGAATTTTTTGATCCAGTATTCGGAGGTCACCCAAAGTGTTGGGTTTTATCCGCTCAACTAACATCAAATGGCCTATATTTATAGGTACCAACACGCCCACGGCGCATGATGTGCACCCCAAACACCGCTGAGTTGTTCCTCGCTGAGGTCGGCATCAGGGTCAAGTAGGGCCGGCACGGTGATAGTGAGTTCGGCTGCATCACCTTCACGTGCACTGACCGTAAACCACTCCGGTAGATCGAGCCCCGCAGCTGCTAGTACTGCTTTGGGGTCAGCAAGGAAACGTTCCCGCGCATCCGCATCAGTCACCGCAGGGGTAAGAGCTGCTAAAAAACTTTGAGCATCCGTACGCACTCGTTAGAAAGTTTCCTTCACGATACAGGACTACACAACAATTGGGGAAAGATTGGAGCCGGGAGTACCACCGATTTGCTTGACATCAATCTGTAACGTTTGGCTCTGCTGGAAGGATGTTTTTGATGCTCACCTATTCGGGCATGTGGTGGGCTGAAGGGCACCGGTTCGTGTCGTGGACCGCGCCCAGTATCGAAGCGATCAAGAACACCAAGGAAGCTATTGAGGTTGCACGGGTACCTCGGATCACTCGCTCCTGCACCAATGTGCGGGGCCACGGTGGTGTCAAACGCGGTGTCGTGTTCGTGCACGCCCGCTTGCGGGCTTTACCTTTCATCGCCCGATTTGATATCCGCTCGTACTACGAAACGATGGATCACTCGGTCCTGAATCGGATCATCACAGATGCACTAGTGCCACCGAAACTTGTCTCGGTTGTGCAGGAATACCTCGCAGTACCGGATGTGCGCTCCACCGGTCGCGGCATGGTCGCCGGCGGCAGCCTGTCTCCACTCTTGGGTGCCATCTATCTCAGCCCACTGGATACAGCCATCGAAGACCTACGTGAGCATTGCGATGTCGACTACATCCGTTACGCCGACGACTTCATCATCATGGCGAGAACCCGATTCCTACTTCGACGGGCGATCGCGCGCATGCACCAGGTCCTCACCGACCTTCGGTTACAAATTCATCCCGACAAAAGATTTATTGGACGGGCAGAAAGGGGGTGTGATTTTCTGGGATTTGTGCTGCACCCGCACCGCCACCTTGAGCCTTCACCGGTGAGCATCCAGCGCCTATGTGAACGTGCCCGTCGGCTTCATGAGCACGGAGCCGACCACCAACGGCTCCGACGATACGTTCACCACTGGCACCTGTGGTTCACCAGCGGCCTTGGCCACCTCGCGGACCCAACAACACATGAAACCAGATACTGGCAACTCGTCATCGAACACTGCGGTCTTGACCTACCAGTGCACCTACCTGCGTAAGCCCCCCGCCCACACACCACCATGACGGGAGGGTTGGCCAACCACGCCCACTCACGGACTATCTACGTACAAGGCTTGCCGACAAAGAACTCGCACATGGTTATGCTGCCACCTGCGACGCCTTCGAGAACGTCCTCGCTGAGGTCAGCATCAGGGTCGAGTAGGGCCGGCACGGTGATGATCAGTTCAGCCGCATCACCTTCACGAGCAGTCACCGTGAACCACTCCGGTAAATCCAGCCCCGCAGCTGCTAGTACCGCTCGGGGGTCGGCAAGGAAACGTTCACGAGCATCCGCATCAGTCACCGCTGGGGTAAGTGCCGCCACAAAACCTTGAGCATCCATACATCCTCCAATTGATAACTCCAATTGATAATTAGCAATGCGAAACTATCTCGACCAAATCAGACCCGACCACCGTGTTTCCACGGTAATGTCCCCACTAGGAACCTATTCCAAGAAATATCACCCACACCCTGAACCGGATTACATATACATGTACACCGGGTCGGTTGTTAACAACCCCCGGTCAAGGTGATCATGTTTTCGAAATATGAGTCCCTTGATCATGATTTCAGACCTTTTGTATTGACCCTTACGACAGTCCGTGCACACGGACTGATGAGCGCTTAACAGGTCAGACACGCAAAGTGATTAACCGCAAAGTTCGTGAAGAACAAATCAAATGGCAAGAAACGGACAACCTTATTAATGAAGCCAAACGTGGCCTTCGCAAAGGCTCAGGTGGGACACAACCGGGACACAACACGTCCGGTCGGCCATAGGCCTCCCGTCCGTATTGTTTAACGAGGCCGTGAAGCCACAAGCGCAACGGATTTCACCAGCTCAATTGCCGCTAAAAAACTCGGTGCGGTGAATTCCGACCTCAAGAAAATGCCCAATCGAGACCAGTTCGCATTTCGATCGAGAAATAAATCAATGTCCAGATCGGTCGCAAGAGGTGGCACGTGTCAACTCCCGATACTGCCACTGGACAACAACAGAGCCCAGAGAGAAACGGGCAGTCCAATGTCAGAAATTAAGATAATTGTATTTCCAGGAGCGTAATTCTTTTCCTTCACTATCTCTGTAATGTGTTGAACCGCAGCCAATAAAAGGAAGAAACTCACAACAATGGATAACACAATCCAAGCGTCCGAACCCATGCCCGAGGCGACGAGCCCGGCAACACCTATACCCCAACTAGCAAATCCGATTTCTTTCTGGAATCCATTAGATACCCAGCCAATGCTCTCGGCGGTCGACTTCGCGAGAACCGTATGCATGAAACCGCTGATAATAAACATAATGCCCACCGGAAGGAAGAACATCCAGGCCAAAGCATTCTCACTAAAAGTTGGGTCAGCAGCACCCCACGGTGTGGTCCAATTCAGTAACGCGAAAACCCAACCCAACACTAACGACAGCGGTACGAACAAGATTCCCATAACTTCACAGTAGTGGAGTTACCAGAGCACATGTGCGATTTAGCCACGTATTTTCTTAGATCTGCGACGCTCCACGAGTTTCGTCCAGGCGACTCAGCATCGCAATGCGTGCCTCATGACGCCCGCCATCAAAAGGTGTGGCTAGGAAAACGTGAAGTGCTTCTATCGCGACTTCTTCCGTGGTGATTTGCTCACCGAAACATGCAACATTGGCATCGTTGTGTCTACGCGCCATCTCTGCATCCCGTGAATCTCGAATGACACCGCCACGTACTCCGGAAACCTTGTTCGCCGCCATACAAATACCCTGGCCGCTACACAGGATTTCATATCGAATGAACCACGGCCGTAAATATTTCCATCAGAAATTCGATCTTTGAGTCCTTCATTGTTTTCGTAACTTGCAAGCGAAACCGTGTCCAGGTGGCCGTTGAGCATGATCGAGTCCCTGCCACCCGTTCCCTTCGCGACCACAACAATTATGGGTCGGCCCGGTGTTGCTTCAAGGGTATGAACCTCAAAGCCGCGGTCGTCGTTGACTTCGAACTGTTTTACGGGAATTCAAGAATTAAGCTAAGTGGTCGTCCAAGTGAATTTCTCTGATCGCAGGAGATCAACGAATCGTTTGGCTAAGGGTGAAGCCTTCTCTTCGTTCGCTCTGGCGATATAGATCTGTGAGAAGGCTTGCGGGTCTCTCTTTTACGTGAGTGGTTTACGTGGTGTCGCGTGAAGTTTTGATGGGGGTCCATTTGGTTGCGGCGTTCGCATTTGCATTACTTTGCGGCCGTATTGGAACCGTATGTTCTCGCATAAGTTGAGGAAATTCTATGTTCAATCGGTGTGCAGAAAGGAGAAAGGATTTGTTTATCAGAGGTTGGCTGTCGCGCGATTCCGTGGATACTGACCAAAATAACCGTGGGCGTCAGCCTGCCGAATCTCGAGGCAATACGGTGCCATCACCGGAGGTAAAGGTGCATACGCCGAAGTGATCGTAGCCTCATCATCTGTGCTGTGGGTAGAGGATTCTTCGAGCTTCGATGCAACCAAGGGTCAAAACCTCACCACGCTGAAATTCATGAACAAATAGTTTGCGCAACGTGCGAACGATACTGACTCAACGGTGATGAAGATCCCCGTTCCTGGAACCACACAGGGGCGGGGATCTCATCTTTCGCATGTGCGAAATAGGGCGCTATTACTGCTCTCACGTAGTAGAAGTTGCTGCCTGAGGATTACCGTGTTTACACGGTCACGTTTGATGGGAATCGTTGCTATTTTTTCGCTGAGAAAGTTTGGTGTGCGAATCTTCATAGTTAATTCATACACGTCACGTTAAGTTCTCCCCGACAACCTGACCGAAAGTTGGAATCACAGTGATCGAAAGTCGAAATCGAATATTCATATCAGCTATTGCGAGTGCGGCGGCTGGGTTTTTGGTCTTGAGTGGTTGCAGTAGTGAGTCCACGGAGTCGAGTTCGAATGTGAAGGATCTGGTTCCCGTTCAGTATTCTGAAACAGGAGTTCTGCCGGTCGCGATGGACATTGAATATGCTCCATTTGGGTTTTTTCAGGAAGAGGGCACACCACCAGTTGGCTTTGACGTGGATCTCATCACTCGGGTGTCAGAGGTACTTGGTTTGCAGGTGGAGTTTGAAAGTATGACGCATGATGTGATTCTTCCTCTGATAGCCAAAAGTACAAATGAGATTGGAGTGTCAGCCGTTACCGTTACGGATGAGCGTTTACGTGATGTTGACTTCATCACTTATTTAGGCACGTCAGACTTAGGACTCACTCTGGCGAGTGATCCGGGTGGTTTGGCACTGGATACATCTCTTTGCGGGAAGAAAGCTGGTGCATTTAGCGGGAGTGTGCAGGAGACGAAAACCATTCCAGAACTCAATGAAGATTGCGTGAAGGCTAACCTCCCGGAAATTGTGGTGTCCCCAAAGCCTGGTTCCGACTTTCAGAACTCACTGCGCAACGGAGATATCGACATTTTCATCTCTGACAGCGCTTACTTGGTATACACCGAATCACAATCTGAGGGTGAATTTCAAGTGACCAGCGGACCGACTGTGAATCCGGCAATTCTTGGTATCGCCGTCGCGAAAGACAACGATATTTCGCCTGCAATCGCCATGGCAATCGATCAAATGATTGCAGACGGTTCATATGGTGAAATTGTTGCCAAATGGAATTTGGAATCAGACGCTTTGGGTTCAGCAGAAGTCCTCCGCTAACTGTTCGTGGGGACCAAATTCACATACCGCATTCGCATCGTGCTGGCGCAGGGCCAAGGTGGGTTGTTTCGCGCTTGTCCGCAGCTATCGATTCAAATCCGTTAGCGGAGTGAACAACCGCATAGGGTCGGTCTCGAATCATGCTTTGGGCCACGAACATGGCCGTTAGTCCGTTGACATCAATTACCGAACCGATCTGGAAAAGTGACGTAGTCTCATTGATTGCATCATCAGAGCCAGCGCGCAAGACAATTCGGGCTCCGGGTCGTCCAGATAAAGCGGTCACCGCAACAGCAATATTTTCCCGTTCCTCACTGCCAGCCGCGATAATTGCAATGGAGCGAGATGCACA
>DKME01000012.1:1161-1868 GCA_002469525.1 Actinobacteria bacterium UBA7422 | reverse complement strand
ACGTGCCCACTGCGGGGGACAACTCGGCGTCCAATCAGGGTGACATGTCTGCCAGATAACAGGTGGTTGACTATCCCAGCCGCGAACATTGCGGTAAAGCCCATTACGACGATTGCAGCAAACGTTGCCCAGATCAGTACCGCTGGAGAATCGGGTAGAGCGGGAGACGAAATTGTTGCCACAGTTCGTGTTGCGTCATACAGGGCGCGCAGCGCACTTGCGTGGGAAAGTCCGACGATCGTGTCTATGGCAATGATGAGCACGATGCCAAAGGCGCCGGCGAGAAGCGTGGTGGAGCCCGCATCGTAAGGGCGGAACTGACCTCGGGCAACGCCAAGGAGCCCCCGCAGACGCAGTCGCTTGGGAGTTTTCCACGGTTGAATGTCTGGTGATTTACCAGGGGATTCATTGTCAATGTCACTGTCAGTGTCAGGGGTGGAAATTGACACCCAGAAGCGATCGCTGGCTCGATCTAAGCGCCGGATCGAAGCCACGTGGGGCAGGATCGCTGAAGCCACCATGGCTGGCACGCTGATAGCGGCGGGAGACAAAACAACGCAGTTGGGAACCGCGGCCTCAAGTTGCTTGCGAACAGTTCGATCAAACATACCCACAAAGAGCCGAATTCCCGGGCGGAGGTGCTCGACGATTAATCCGTATCGCAATGCCCAGATATCGTCGTGCAACATGATGGCCACACCGGTGAC
>DKME01000012.1:0-1066 GCA_002469525.1 Actinobacteria bacterium UBA7422 | reverse complement strand
ACGCGTCGACCCACATCGGTGTCTCCGATGACAAGAATGCAGGGCTTGCTCACCGCCTTAGGTTAGGAGGTATTTCATATTATGCAAGATTTAGCGCTGGGTTGAATTACATGATTTCACTGACTTATCCCTGCGCCCAGCCGGCAGATCCTTATCACCCCAAGTGTGAGGGAATTTTGTGACAGACTGGTGACATGAAAATTTGGAATATTGCAGTTACGTTTGTCACGGTCGCAGTAATGACCGGAGGCGTTGTTGCACCCGCGGCTTTCGCCCAAGATCCGTACTCCATGAAACCGCAGGAACTGGAGCAAGCTGTCTTGCGTGCTCAAATGCCCACCACATTGGGGGCTTGGACGCAGAATTACTACTTTGATGAAACTGATATTCGATTCACGAAAGCAACCATTTGCTGGGGGAGCAAAGGGGCTGTGACACTTCCCGGATCCAAGATCGTTGGCTCAGTTGGCTATGCCATCAACCAAAACACCATGGGATCGGTATCTATATTCCAATTCAAGGACCAGTCCGCAGCTGACCGGGCACTGAAAAGTCTGCGCAATGCTGACTGCGCGGATACCCCGCGTGTTCCCACGGAGGACGGCACGCTGGTCAAAGGTTCCTCAGGTTCTGATTTAACAGATTCTTCTCGAACGGGTCTTGAAGCCGGTCAAACCCACATCGAAGACGGCATGCGGGCATATCAAGATGTAATCACGACGTTTCGTGGCCTCTCCGCTGTACAGACCCAGGTGTCACGTTATGTGAAACTGCCTCAGACCATGAAGCAACAGCAGGCTGCTGTGAACAAGCTTTCACGGACGAATAAGCAGTGGCATAAAAAGGCCCTCAATGCTCTTGAGGCTTTTGGCTCCGGAAGCGCTAGATAAAGGGTTTTTCTCAGAGAGTCAGGCAACGCACACTTCAAGCCTCATTTCTGCCCAGTAAGCATGTTTCCCTTACGTACAATACGAACATGCCTGGCTCGCACGTGGTCCCCACAAAGTTGTTGTCCAACCAGTTTGATCACTTTTATAAAGGCGGGGATCGAATTGGGAAGTTACGC
>DKME01000089.1 GCA_002469525.1 Actinobacteria bacterium UBA7422 | reverse complement strand
GAAGACGAATTTCGAACAGCGGAAAGTTTCTTCGCGGTGATCGCCTCACTCGGTGGGGTGAACTTGATTCGAACCCATGAGATCTCCAAGGTGCGACCCGTGTTCAACGCTATGCGGCTGGTTTAGCAAAGACATTATTTGCATTCAATTCGAGATTCCCGTCGCCCGAGCACTCCCCAGAGTGGTGCGGTATCTCAGCAGCGGTCCGAAATTTGCGCGGTCGCTATCTCGCCTACATAAAATCAACAATGCCGGATGCAATTATAACTCGAACTCAACTTGAATCACTTGCCCCGTCATGACAGCTATTGCAGATTCAATGGCAGATTTAATGCAGAAACGTACTCACCCCCTTTCCGCTTTTGAATAGTTCACTCGCAGTAGATGCCACCCACACGCGAGAAAGTCCAAGTGCGTTCGTTTGTTCGGCATCAAGTGATGTGGATCCGACGACTGCAAACACTGGTCGGTCATGAACACGGCTTGCTGCAACACCAACAATCTTTCCCAGAAATGATTGTGAATCAAGCCTGCCCTCGCCGAGCACAACTGCGTCCGCTGATCTTGCGCGTTCATCAAAGCCGACTAGATCAAGAATGTAATCCGAACCGGAGAATAAAGTAGCGCCCAAGGCAGCCCATAGCGCACCGGAAAGTCCCCCGGCCGCCCCCGTTTGCGCCAAGTGCCGAGGGTCTCGGCCATAACTTTTCGCGTATAAATCGGCAGTTCGATCCAGGCGCTCGCTAAGGAGCCCCACCGTTGCCGGATCTGCTCCCTTTTGCGGAGCAAAGAGTGTTGCCGCGTCTTCAAAGTTCACTGTTACATCGGACAACACTTCAATTCTGATCCCAGCCAAGGAATCTTCACTTCCCTTGAGTGAATCAACTGCGCCCAGTCCTGCGTCAGTGGTTGCGCTACCACCGGTGGCGACAACAATGCGCTTTGCACCAAGTGCAGCCGCCGCAATTAAAAGTTCACCGACCCCTGCAGTTGTTGCAACAAGTGCATCGGTTGGAGTTAGTCCACTGAACTGCAATCCACACACTTGCGCAACTTCAATGATTGCCAGTCTCTGCTTGGCAACCCAACCCCAACGTGCATCCACGTTTTGCCCGAAAGGGCCCTGAACAGATTCAAACTTGGAAACTCCCTGAAGTGCATGTAAGAGAATTTCTAATGTTCCTTCGCCGCCGTCAGCCAGCGGGCATTCAACTGCAGTCAAACCCTGCTCTCGAATACCCGCCGAGATGTGTGCGGCAACCTCTACTGCTGAAAAGGTTCCTTTAAAGGAATCTGGTGCAACAAGTATTGAGGTCATTACCGTTCAGCCCTATTTCTGCACAACATGCTCGAGGGGTTCCCCATTGCGCCAGCGACTGATTTGTTTTTCCACCAATTGCTTAGCCCGAGGCAAAAACGCGGACGTGTTACCACCAACATGCGGGCTGATCAACACTCCTGGAATTCGCCACAATGGGTGCTCTGGTGGAAGTGGTTCTGGATCTGTTACGTCAAGTGCCACTCGAATGCGACCCTGCTGGGCATGTCTCACCAAAGCAGCTGTGTTGACAACACCACCTCTTGCAACGTTGACTAATAGCGCACCGTCGTGCATCTGCGACAGAAAAGCATCATCGACTAAATGTGATGTGTGCTTATCAAGGGGAACTGCCAAAATCACAATATCTGCCGAAGGTAACAATCGGGGAAGTTCAGAAATAGACAGCACACCGAAGCGCTGTGAGCGCGCCACCAAAGTGATGTTTACCTCGAATGGGAGTAGCCGTTGGGCAATAGCTTGGCCAACACCTCCCGCACCAATGATCACCACGTTTCGATCGACAAGTGATTCCCTTCGCTCATGAAGCCATTTACCCTCTGGCATTGCGCGGGCAAAATCGTCAATTCCACGCAGGGATGCCAACACAAGTGCAACGGCCAACTCAGCAGTGCTCGCGTCATGCACACCCACTGCATTGCACAGGGTCACATGATCAGGTAAATATTCCAAAGCGGAATCAAAGCCAACGGTGAGAAGTTGAACGACTTCAAGGTTGGGCATTTGGGAAATGTGTTCAAGGCTGGAGCGTGGGCCCATGTAGGTGGGAATATAGAAACCAACCGATGCGAAGTCAGCATCAACGACTAAGTCACCTAACTGCAGATCACTGGGCCCGAGAACAGTCAACATGGTGGGATCCTACATTTTTCATTCATGTCAGATAGGGCAGCCAACAACACACCAAGCAGGTGACACACTGGGTTCATGGACAAAAGCAATGGAAATATTCTGTCGGACGCTGATGTTCAACGCGCTAAATTCAAAGCCGCGTTAGACGCCAAGAACAACAAACCCGGTCACGCTGGTTCACATCCCGATGCAGCCGCTGGACCGGTGAAAGACAACTCCGGTCGCTCAGGCGGAAAACGAGAATTCCGTCGCAAGAGCGGCGGTTAACTAGTTAGATTATGAGCACGGGTTCACCCAGCGGACTCCGTCAAAACGAGCGAAGTCTGCGTCTTGCGAATAGACCGTTCCACCGTTTTCAAGTGCCAAAGCTGCGAGGTGAACATTCGGGGTGAGGTCAGCACCGCTACCGGCTCCTGACATGAGTCTTTCCATTGCATGCAAATGATCTGGTCCAGGAACCAGCGTCAGTGTGAGCGGTAATGACAACCATGAGCGAACATCACTCGCGGCCAGTTCAAATGGGAGTGGCTTTGGCATTATTCGTGGGTGCGTAGTCACGCGCAGGTATCCGGTGACCACCGACCATGCGAAGCCAATGTGTTCGTTGCCCTCCAGCGCTCCAGACCACCAGGCCCAGGCTTTTTCATGATGCCGACATTCCGTATTCATGGCGTGCACAAGCACGTTAACGTCAGGAACAATCACGCTAAGAACCAAAACTTTCAACGATTTGCGAATCTTGGAGGCTTTCAACTAATGACAGGGACTGTGTGAGATCTTGCAAAGGCTGCCCCATGGCACGTGGCGCTGGTATCGACTCTCGCTGAGGCGGTTCTTGTTGAACAAGACCTCGCCTAATTGACTGATTCATGGCGTCGCGGAAGGTCAGGCCAGATTCCTGGGAAAATTTCTTGAGCAGAATCGCTACATCTTGGTCAAGGATTCGCCTTAGCACTTAGCGCACCCGCGGTGTAACTCGTGGACTTGAGACCAAAATCATCGATTCGAACCGCCCGCCCAGATGATGGATTGGCGCCGTTAGAGGAGTGAACATTTTGGTATTAAACGGCCTTGCGGTAACAGATGAGGGGAATGGCAGTCCCGAGTCATTCGTAGTGGGTCCACATGGCAAGAATGCGAACTGTTTTTTCGGGTTCTAAGACTTCATAGACAAGTCGGTTGTGAATGTTGATGCGCCGGGAGTAGCAGCCTCGCAGATCCCCCACGAGCTTCTCATACGGTGGTGGGTTTTGATACGGGTTGATAGCGAGGACTTCAAGGAGTTGCTGGGCTTTTCTTTGTAGTTCAGTATTCGCTATTTTTTTGGCATCTTTCCGAGCGCGCGTTGTGAAAGACAGGGTGTAGTTCACCAGTCGATAGGTGCGGTGTCGATGGGTTCTTTCCGTCCGGTCTGAATGTCTTCTACGAGGCCTGGGACGGCATAAAGTTCTAGGGTTGCCGTTATAGCGTTCCAGTCCTGTTCAGAAATCAGGACCGCATTGCCGCTTTTCCCCGTGATGGTGACGGGGTTATGGTGTTCGTTGACGTCCGCGAGGAGGGCGTACAACGTCGCCCTAGCTTGTGTCGCCGTAATGACATTTCCCATGACCCTACCGTACGTTTTTCCGTACGTTGAGTCAATAGCTAACTGGACTTAGAAAATATCTAACCAATTCAATACAAAAGTGGGTGGCGCGAAACACAAAGGTCACCCACTTTTTCGCGCCTCCAACTGCCTTGTGGCGGCTGCATCAAACCATTTCCGACTTACGTCACCACTAAGCGTTACCACTGCATGAGAGCAAAAAGAAGGCGTTTCCCTCGTGTATTGTGAGGGAAACGCCTAGTTTGTGGAGATGCCGGGAATCGAACCCGGGTCCGAACAGGATTTTTCCGTCCTTCTACGTGTGTAGCTGCGCTATCGCTTTCTCGGCCCCCGCACTACGTGCAGCACTTTGCGGTGGCAGCCCAGTTACTGTTTGGTTTTCCGCCTGTCTCCGTAACCGAGACGATTGGTGAGTCCCCTAGCGACGTCAGACCCCAATTCGAGGACACATTGGGCTGACGGCTGATTTATCGGTTACGCAGCGAGTGCGTAAGCGTCAGCAGACTGCTTAGTTTTGGCAGTTATTTGTTTTTAAGGGTGTTTAACGAGATCACCTTAAATTCTCGACACGCTTCTCCGGTTAAACGACTGAACGTCGAAACCTTTCATCCCCTATTGATTTGTAGATTTGTTG
>DKME01000077.1:629-2734 GCA_002469525.1 Actinobacteria bacterium UBA7422 | reverse complement strand
CGTGCTGACGTTCCTAAATATTGCCCGGGCCTGATTGGGAACCAGAGAGTCAAGGGTTGACAACACCTGCGAAGTACCAACTTGACCGGCTATCGAGTTGCTTGGCAAAAACACAAGCACACTTGCAATTACCCAGCCCACCAAGGCGAAGGCTAAAACATTAAGCGCAGATCCTGCAAATGAATCAACAAATTTTACTGGCCTCCAGGTCAAACTCTCTCGCAATCGACGACCCAAAATAGAAAACAAGACTTGACCCAAGATCGCACTCGCAAGGACTGCGACACCTAGAACAATCACCGAGATGGTCTGATCTGAAACGAATGACTTAATAACGCTTGGGAGCCACATCAATGCCGCAATTCCACCGCCCAAGAAACCGGCGAAACTCAGAACTCCTGCTACAAATCCTTGACGCCAACCAGCCCAGGCGAAAATCAGGAGGGCCCCAATCAAGATCCAGTCAACCGTATTCACTTCCGTACTCCGCGGGAGAATGTACTTTTCATACAGGAACCACTCGATCGCGGTCCCAAGGAATACTCCAGCCTGAAAGTTCAAACAGTGTTGATAAAAGACCCCCCGTAAATCCCCACACCAGAAGATTATTTACCTCAAAAGCGTCGCCCATATAGCCAGACGGATGTCGAATCCGGACCCGATTATCAGGATTAATAAATTCGGAAATGGGAATCCTGTGAACACTGGCCACTTCATTCGAGTCCCGCGCGTACACATCGGATGGGCTATGCCACCAGCCGAGAATCGGTGACACCACATAATTACTGATCGGGATCCACAGATCTGGAAGTTGCGCGAATGGCGTAACTCCTACGGGATTCAATCCAGTTTCTTCCTGTGCTTCTCGTAGGGCTGCATCTGAACTTGATTGATCGGTGGCCTCGACTCGCCCGCCAGGGAATGCAGGCTGCCCACTGTGCAAGCTATTGTCCGTGGCACGTTCGATAAGGAGAATGTCTTCTTGGTCGCCAAACAATACGAGCACGGCCGAGTGAACACCCACCCCAGCAGTTGGAATGAATTGCGTGAGCTTTGACGCTTCAATTCCGTCCACCGCACGCGCCACCGGATCTAGCCAAGTGGGCAAGGAGTCCGTTGACCCGGGCATAAGCGTTCCGCGGGTTGACCAGGTCATCTGATTATTCCTAAGTACTGCAAAAGCAGAGCGTCGAAAGTTTGGTCGTTTGGAATTGAACCGTCCCAGCGACCCATGATCACGCCTTCTGGCGAGACAAAGTAGGTNNTCAGCGGGGCACGAGTATCTCCGGTGCGGTCATAAACAGATGGGTAGGAGATATCAAAATCCTGCATTAATTGGAGTGCTTTCGTCGGGTCATCTTCAATATTGATACCAATGAAATCGGCTCTGCCTTTGAGGTCACGAGATGCTTGTGCAAGTAATGGCAATTCTTCAATACACGGTGGACACCAGGACGCCCAGACGTTAACAATCATCGGCATTCCACGAACTTGGGCGAGCGAGATCACCGATGTGTCACCCAGACAGTCAAAATCTTGGTCAGGCAAACCAGGAATTGCTGCATCAGGGTTCGGTACCTCTGCAGGGCACGGGTCGAGGTCCACTTCTCGCATAAGCGCAAGCAACTCGGCGTCGCGATCCAATTCACCCTTCTGAGTGTCCGCGCTGATTGGAGTCGTCGTCGCAACTAATTCGCCAGCGGTCTCGTTGCTTGCACAGCCGGTGAGCATTAATCCAGCGCTAATCAATAAAACACTCTTTCGAAGCTGTAGGCCGAGTTTCATGCGCGACCCTGCGATTTGACAAGTTTCTCTGCTTCGTCAGGGTCAGTGGGGCCTTCACCGAAAGCCGGGCACTTTTTTGCAATCGTGCAAGCTCCGCATGCAGGTTTCCTAGCATGACAGACCCTCCTGCCATGCCACAGAACAAGATGTGAAAGTTGCGTCCAATCTTTAGCCGGAAAGAGTCGCTCAATATCTCGCTCAATCTTGACCGGATCAGTATTCACGGTCCAACCGAATCTGCGGGCCAATCTCCCGAAATGCGTATCAATTGTGATTCCGGGCAATCCGTAGGCATTCCCCAACACAACGAAGGCGGTCTT
>DKME01000077.1:0-576 GCA_002469525.1 Actinobacteria bacterium UBA7422 | reverse complement strand
TGGCTCCCATTCCAATCAGGGTTGTTGCCTTATTTCGATAAAATCCTGTCGGGCGAATCAACTCCTCGAGTTCTTCTTGGTTGGCCGCTGCATAGCTTGCGGCCTCCGGGTACCTGGTGAAAAGACTCGGGGTGACTGCGTTGACCCGTCGGTCTGTGCATTGGGCGCTGAGAATCGTGGCGACGAGTAGTTCAAGTGGTGAGGTGAAGTCCAACTCGGGTCCGGCATCGGGGTAAGTCCTGGCCAATTCTCGGAATATCCACCGAGCCTGCTTAACCAAAACGGGATCACGAAGTATCGACGTTGGGGTTGTGGACTTAGTCGCTGGCACCGCCCTAGGTTAATTCCCAGCAAATACCTAGTCTTCCCCCGACCTAAGGCGGGTATCAGCGCAATCCAATAAAGTGTCCTTAGCGGGGAGAACAAAGTTCATTTCCGGTAACAATTTTTGGCGTAAGGGGTACACATGGATTCTGTATTGCATCAGTCCCCACTTTTTGCATCTTTAGATCAAGACGGCGCCCAAGCCCTCATGGAATCACTCACCGAACAGATTGTCGTCAAAGGTGAAATCCT